>JAKSDB010000353.1 GCA_022360415.1 Chlorobiales bacterium | reverse complement strand
TTTTTCCATAACTTCTTCATGTGTTACACTGTGACCTCAGGAATCAAAAAGCTCTATCTGCTCCTCCGGGCTGTCATCGACCTCTTCATCTCCGTTTTTCGGAACTCTTGCAGTGGCAGAGACCGAGTCACCGGTCATAAGCCTGATAAGCCTGACCCCCGAAGTATTTCGACCGGTCAGCCTGATACTGGAAACGTGCTGGCGATTGACAATACCGTTAGCTGTAATAATGATCAGATCGTCGCCGTCATTGACGTCGAGCAGGCCGACGAGATTGCCGACTTTTTCATGGGCTTTCAGGGTAATCACCCCTCTCGCCCCGCGTTTCGTCAGCCTGTAATCCTCAACCAGACTGCGCTTGCCGAACCCGTTGTCCGTTACGGCAAGCAGCGAGGTATCGGAGCGTTTGGACGTAACCATGGAGATACAGCGCTCAGCCTTGTCAAGGGTTATTCCCTTTACACCCATCGCAGTCCTACCCATGGGACGCACATCTTTCTCTGCAAACCTCACGGCATACCCGGAGTTTTTTGCCATGATAATATCATGTTCGCCGTCGGTCAGACGGGCATCGATCAGTTCATCGCTCTCCTCTATGGTAATGGCAGCAATACCGTTGCGGCGAGGCCTTGAAAATGCCTCGATTTCGGTTTTCTTGATAATCCCCCTGGATGTTGCCATGACGATAAAAAGAGGATCGTCGAAATTCTTGACATTGATGTACGCCCTGATCTTCTCGCCCGGCTGGAGTTCCATGATATTTGCCAGCGAGCGTCCGCGCGCGGCACGCCCCCCTTCGGGGATCTCATACACTTTCAGCCAGTAACACCGGCCCATGTTGGTAAAGAACAAAATATAATTGTGTGTTGACGCGATAAACATATGCTCCACGAAGTCTTCATGCCGGGCCTGGGCACCTGTCACGCCTTTGCCGCCGCGCGCCTGCCTCCGGTAACCTGATACAGGAAAACGCTTGATGAAACCTTCATGCGTGATCGTAATAACCACATCTTCCTGGGCAATCATGTCTTCGATGGAAAACTCGCCTTCCTGCGGCCTGATTTCCGTACGCCTTTCGTCTCCATAAACCTTTTTGACTCTCAGCAACTCATCCCTGATGATCTCCATCTGTTTCTCGGGATTTGCAAGGATAAAACGCAGCTCCTCGATAAGGGCAAGAGTTTCGTTGTAGTCCTTCTCGATTTTGTCGCGCTCCATGCCGGTAAGGCGCTGCAATCGCATTTCCAGAACGGCTTTCGACTGAACCTCGGTCAACCCGAATTTTTCCATCAGCCTTTCCTGGGCAATAGCGGCATTTTCCGACCGGCGTATCGTGGCGATCACCTCGTCGAGGTTGTCGAGGCATATCTTCAAACCCTCAAGGATATGCGCCTTTTTCTCGGCAGTTGCCAGCTCGAACGTTGTCCTGCGAAGAATGATCTCATTGCGGTGCTTGAGGTACTCCTGCATCATCTCTTTCAGAGTAAGCACTTTCGGTACCCCGTTGACAAGAGCAAGCAGAATGACGCCGAAAGTATCCTGCATCGGCGTGTGTTTGTACAACTGGTTCAGTACCACTTTGGCAACAGCATCGCGC
>JAKSDB010000356.1 GCA_022360415.1 Chlorobiales bacterium | reverse complement strand
GACCTTTGTGGCCGCCAGCCTGATACTGGCAATAACGCCCGGACCAGGCGTTTTATATATCGTTACTCGCAGCCTTGCCCAGGGGCGTCATGCCGGACTGGCTTCGGTTGGCGGGGTCGCTCTCGGCAATCTCGGCAACGCCATCGGAGCATCCCTCGGGCTTGCAACGCTTTTTGCTGTTTCTTCCATTGCCTTTACCGTCGTCAAATATTGCGGCGCGCTTTATCTGATCTACCTGGGAGTCCGGATGTTGCGCTCTCCCCGCTCCACGGTTCATGCAAGAGCCTTTTCATCGACTCCTGCACTGCGGATTTTTCGTGACGGTTTTTTCGTCGCTCTTCTCAACCCGAAAACAGCCGTTTTTTTCGGCGCATTCCTGCCCCAGTTCATGGCGGCAGGAGCAGCACCCATGTTGCAGGCCGTAACGCTTGGCTCTCTCTTTGTCGCCATTGCAGCAATAACCGATGCCGTTTATGCCCTTGCTGCAGGGACGCTATCTCCGATGCTTGCCCACACCCGGGGTGTGAACATGTTCAGCCGTTACCTTGCCGGCAGCACCTATATCGGACTCGGCATAGGAACCGCACTGACAGGTTCCCGAAGTACAAAATAGTTGATGACTCAAGAAAAAAAGACAATGGGCTCATAAAAAACTGACTGACAAAGGCTCGAAAGTCTACGAAGCCTTTCTTCAAATGGAGCAGGTGGCGTTTTCCGACGGCGCGCTCAGGAAAAAGGAAAAAGAACTCATTGCAATCGGCATATCCGTTCAGATGAATTGCGAATCCTGCATGCAGTGGCACATCGAGCAGGCAGCAGCAGCAGGAGCGACCTACGATGAAATATTGGAAGCTGTTGAAGTAGGAATAGAAATGGGAGGCGGTCCCGCGACAGTATCGGCACGTTTTGCCCTGCAAGTAATGGAAGCGGTTTTCTCTCAATGATGATACGAATAACAGTCCCATGAAAAGCATAAAGGGCACCTCTATTTATTCCGCGCTTCAATTGCTTCGTTGAGCGGTGTTCGAAATCCTCATGTACTCTGTGTACACTCCGGTATCTCTGGCTCCGTTCGTCTTACATCCCGATTCAATCGGGACTCGTGACAATTAATAGAGGTGCCTTAAAGATACGGGGGCTTATGCCTCACATCAGAGGATCCGGGAACTTGGCCCTATCTATACCCTTCTATCATCAAAACCCTCAGCGACCTTCTTTCCAGCAGAAAAACGACAAAAATGTTTAAAATATTTTTGTTTTTTCAAACAATAGCCTTATTTATTTAGCGTAAACATGAATATAAGTTAATTGTTTACAGCAATAAGGGTCTGAATGATTATTATCAAAGGAATGGACACCCATGAACAGCGCAACGCTACATACGTACCCGGATCCGCCCGAGCCATGGATAATCGATACAACACTGAGGGATGGAGAACAGGCACCCGGTGTTGTTTTCAGCCCGGAAGACAAAAAGGACATCGCGCGAAAACTGGCTGAAGCCGGAGTTGACGAGCTGGAAATCGGTTATCCTGCTATCAGCCCGGAAGAACAGCACGTTATCAGGGAAATCGTTTCGATGAACCTGCCCGTCCGCCTTACCTGCTGGTCAAGAGCAAAAGAGGAAGACCTCGCATGCGCAAGTGTATGCGGAACGGAGGGCATTCACATCAGCTTCCCTCTCTCCGATCTTTACCTGAACCTTATGGACAAAGACTATGCATGGGTCAGAAACAGGCTGAAAACCCTGATACCTGAAGCAAAAAAACAGTTCGGCTTCGTGAGTGCCGGTGGACAGGATGCAACAAGAGCGAACAAGGAATTCCTGGAGATATTTGTTCATGATGCCGCGGCGTGCGGTGCAGACAGGATCCGCATCGCCGACACGGTCGGCATAGCGACACCATTAACCCTGATGCAGCAGATACAATACCTGAAAGCATCGACCGCTATACCTCTCGAATTTCACGCCCACAACGACCTCGGCATGGCAACCGCCAACGCCTTCATTGCTATCGAGGCGGGATGCGATGCCGTCAGTGTTTCGGTTACCGGTCTCGGCGAACGTGCCGGCAATGCCGCCCTTGAAGAGCTTGCCGTCGCGCTGAAGCTCTCGGGGCGCTACCGTTCGCATGTACGGACCGAACTGCTTCAGTCTCTCTGCGAAACAGTTCTGAAGGCATCCGGGAGATCGATCCAGGATCAGAAACCGGTTATAGGCAATGCGGTTTTCCGCCATGAATCGGGAATACACTGCAACGCGCTTCTCAAGGACCCGTTGTCCTATCAACCCTTTCTGCCCGACGAAATCGGCAAAAAACAATACGAAGTCGTGATCGGGAAACATTCAGGCCGCACCTCGATCCAGCACATTCTGTCAACCCGGGGCATAACCATTGACCGCGAGCAGGCAGGAATAATACTTTCAAACGTGAGACGTGCCGCCGACCGGAAAAAACGCGGACTTTCCGCCGTCGAGCTGGTAAACATTTACATGCAATGCTTTGTCAACCCTCAGGACACATGCAGAAGATGAAAGTCCCGGTAAGCGAAAAAGCAAATACAATAAGCCTCCTTGCCGAAGTCAGCCGGGCCCTCAATTACACCAGGGACATCAACAAGGTGCTCCGGGATATACTCAGCATCATGTCGGAGCATATGAACATGGTTCGAGGCGTCATTACCATCTTGAACCGGGGCACGAACGAAATCGTTATTAACGAATCTTTCGGGCTTACCGATGAGGAACAGGCCAGGGGACGATACATGCCCGGCGAAGGCATCATCGGTCAGGTGGTCACAACCGGAAGGAGCAGGGTCGTTCCAAGGATCGACGAAGAACCGCAGTTCCTCGACCGAACAGGTTCAAGAAACCGCATCACATCAGAGCACCTCTGTTTTGTCTGCGTACCGATCAAGGCGGACAATGAGGTAATCGGCACGCTCAGTGCGGACCGGCCGGCAATCGCGAGCGAAAACCATACCGGGAAAAACGCAAGACAATGGCAGGAGGAAGCCTCTATAGAAGAGCTGGTGAACCTGCTCTCCATCATCGCCGCAATGATATCCCAGGCCGTACGGATCAAGCAGCTCGCACAGGAAGAACCACAGGGAGAGTTTCAGAGCAGCCTTCCTGACAGGCAGGAACCCTTTTCTTTCTATCGGGACGAGACGCATGAAACCGATGACGAGCAATACAGCGCCAAACACAGACCGGCAAACATCATTGGCAGCTCGAAAGCAATGATTGCGGTTTTCCGGATGATCGACAAAATCGCGCCGACGAATGCCACTGCACTTATTCTCGGTGAAAGCGGTGTCGGCAAGGAACTTGTGGCAAGCGCAATTCATTTCAAAAGCCATCGGTCGGAAAAGCCTTTTATCAAATTCAACTGTGCCGCCCTTCCCGAGAGCATTATCGAAAGCGAGCTGTTCGGGCATGAAAAAGGATCGTTCACCGGTGCGACAGCAAACCGCCAGGGCCGGTTCGAGCTTGCCGATGGCGGGACGATTTTTCTCGATGAAATAGGCGAGCTGAGCCTGCCGGTACAGGCAAAACTGCTGCGTATCCTTCAGGAAAAAGAGTTTGAAAAGGTCGGCGGATCAAAAACCATGAAAACCGATATTCGGGTTATTGCCGCAACCAACAGGGACCTTGAAGAGGAGATCGAGAGTGGAAATTTCCGTGAAGACCTTTACTACCGGCTGAATATCTTTCCCATAACAGTCCCTCCCCTCCGGGAACGGAAAGCAGATATCCTCGTGCTCGCCGACTACTTTGTCGAGAAGTATAACGCTCTCAATTTCAAAGGGGTCAGACGCATATCGACAAGGGCGATTGACATGTTTATGCGCTACCACTGGCCGGGCAATGTGAGGGAGCTGGAAAACTGTATCGAGAGGGCCGTAATCCTCAGCGAAGACAACGTCATCCACGGCTACCATCTTCCGCCGACCTTACAGACAGCTGAATCGAGCGGCACGCCGGCAAGCGGATCACTCCAGCAGAGGCTCGACGCCATAGAGCATGAAATGATTATCGAGGCGTTGAAACGCACCAAAGGCAATATGGCAAAAGCCGCCTCGCAGCTTGGTTTGACCGAGCGGGTGATAGGATTGCGGGTTAAAAAGTTCGGTATCGATTACAAGAAATACCGACCGTAAAATCTTACGGACACCTCTCTACATTGCCATGGGCGGTTCAAGTGCAAGGCGAACGGAGCCAGAAAAACCCTCTCCTATCCGCTCAACGAAGCAATTGAATCGCGTAATAAATAAAGAGAGGTGTCCTTAATCCTGTACGCAGCGAACCGAATACCCTGCCGTCTTGTCATCTTCATACCCGACAAACCGGTTACTTGCACAAATAAGGGTATAGTAGATCGCATTATCGCTTCCGGAAGAAGTCGACGCCCAGAAAAAAGCGTTATCGAGAAGGGAGTAAAAGGGCCCGAAATCAAGGCGGCCTCCTGCACCGAAAGCTGTGAACCCGCTTGCATTGTTCCCTGTATTACTCGGTTTCCAATGCTTCGCTCCGCTTTCTTTCAATGGCTTGCCTGCCGCCAGTCCACCTCCGAGGTAATCACGTAATGTCGCCCATTCGGCATCCGTAGGAACATGCCACCCCGGAGGGGCGAGCTTTCCCGTGTTGACGGCGAACCAGTTGTAGATTTTTCCGTACTCATCAGCAATATCAGGATCATTGTTGTAATCACACCTTCCTCCTGTCGTAAGATCCGACCAGGCATCACCATCGGAAACCCTCGGAATTTCCTCGCCGTCATTGTATTTCGTTGCCTGGAGATTTTCCGCCATCCACCACTGCGTACCGATACGTACTACCTTATAAGCGTAACCGTTATAATTCATCCTGCCTTCAGAGCCATCATTATCTCCATCAGTCTTGTCGTATATCACACCGTCTGCAAAATCAAAATTACCCGCCGAAAAAAGAGGATTGCTCTCATCGGTACAGGAACTGAAGACCAGCATGGCGATTGCCAACCCTGCACAAGCAAAAAAACTCCGAAACAGATGATTCATGATTGTTTGTTTTCCGGTTTTACCGTCCTGTCGACATTCAACTCACCCACATGAAGACGGCCGACGGTCAACTCATCGACCTTGAATTCATGAAACTGTGAACGACGCACTGAAAGCCGCCCCACAACCAGCCGCCCTATTGCAAGCGCTCCCAAAGCCAATGCTCCGATCGCAAGTGCCCCGAGAGCAAGCGCCCCTGTTGCCGAAGCGCCTGTTGCTTTTGCACTGCTCTTCTTTGCAGAAAATGTGCCGGTCTCAAGAGATTCCTGCCCTGATGTATCTGAAAAGCTCATCGAGAGAAGATTACAGTTACAGTTGACTCTCTGCAAACAATATACAGGCTTTGCCGAGATATATCAGCACCTTCGACAAACTTTCAACAACACTCCCTGCCACACCGAACCATTTACAACAAAAATGTAGAAAAAAGCTTTTTCACACCCTTATGTAGCTTTTTCCGCACCATCTGCCAATGGATTCCGGCTATCCCGGGCAACACGGAAGAAAAAACGCGACAACAATAAAGCTTTTTAAGTCAATCATTTAACCACCGACAAACAACGAAAGCATTTTCCCCCGACGACCTTTGCCGGTTTTTGGCACAGGATTTGACAATAAAAACACAACCGGGAGGAATAAAAAACCTGATTAACTCAGGCCATTCGGTGGCAAAACCTAAATACCAAAAGAATGAGAAAGGTAGCGATTTATGGAAAAGGTGGCATCGGCAAGTCAACCACCACACAGAACACAGTTGCAGGACTTGCGGAAATGGGAAAAAAGGTCATGGTTGTCGGCTGCGATCCGAAAGCCGATTCAACAAGGCTTCTCCTCGGCGGACTCACCCAGAAAACAGTGCTTGACACCTTGCGAGAAGAGGGAGAAGATGTCGAACTCGAAGATATCATCAAGGAAGGCTACAGCACAACACGGTGCGTGGAATCCGGAGGCCCCGAACCAGGTGTCGGCTGCGCCGGGCGCGGTATCATTACTTCGGTG
>JAKSDB010000376.1 GCA_022360415.1 Chlorobiales bacterium | reverse complement strand
GCATCATAAGCGGGCTCGGCTCCGGCCAGCCTTATTACGACAGCAACTGCTTCACCTTTTGTTTTGATAGTATCGAGCCCCCACAATACCTGTGCGATTGTTTCAGGATATTGGCCGTCGTTTTCTTCGAGATGCTTGCCGACAAGCATCTCGGCGATCTTCGTTCCCCGCTTGAAAGCAAGCTCGGAAGGAATTCTCCAGGGGTCTATCGAATGAATGTTACGTCCCGAAGGCAGAACGTTTACACCGTCCCTGACCAGGTCACCACCCGGCCCGGAAGGGATATACTTTCCATCCAGAACCCTTACAAGAGCATCCATCTCTCCATGGTTGTCCCCGAGGGCAAAAAGCAGCTGAGCCCCTTCCTTTGTGAGGCTGTCGACCATTTCCATGTAATCCGCGGGGAGACTCTTTCCGCCGCTTATGTTTTTGAAAACATCCGCAGGGCTCATCCGGTCAAAAAGCACATGCTGTATAAAATCCCTGCACGACTGGTCGACTTTCTCACGCAAAGTGATAGCGTTACTTTCCCCGTTCCTCGAACGCTTCGCAAGTTCTTCATAGTTTTCGTATTCCCCGTTTGTTCCGGAATATTCCATAAACATGCCGGGCAGGCTTTTCCCGTTCTTTCCCCTGTTTTTCAGCGTTTCCGTGATGGTAACAAGCTGCGATTCGGCAGGGGCCGGCTCACCAAATACATGGAGTGAACTGGAAATCAGCCGGTTCTCGAGCTCGAGTACGTAACTGTAAAGGCGGCTGACAAAATCACTGAACGGCTCTCCTTCCCGGCGGGGACAATCGTCCGTAAGGTTCAGCAGCTCGGCTTTCTGCATAATTGCGGTCTCCAGTTCCTCGGCATCGTTCGATTTGTCAAGCCCTCTTTCACGGTAATCTGAAAGAAAGTCCTTCAGAGCAGGCAGTTCCTTGTAAAGCCCTGCCCTCGAAAGCGGAGGCACAACGTGCGAAACCATCGTGGCAAGTCCCCTGCGCTTGGCTATGGATGATTCACTCGGATTGTTGATGGGATAGATATAAAAATGCGGAATTTCTCCCAGCAGCGCATCAGGCCAGCAGTCGCCGGTCAGGCCCGTCTGGAGGCCGGGCATCCATTCCGCCGAACCGTGCATACCGGTATGAACAAGCGCATGCGCGTTGAATTCCCTGCTGATCCAGCGGTAAAAAGAGATGTACTGGTGGTGTGGGGTATTCGCTTTGTCGAACAGCAGCCTCATCGGATCACCCTGGACGCCAAGACGCGGCTGCACACCGATAAAAATGTTCCCGAAGCGGATCCCGCCGATAAAAACCTCGTCCGAACCAATCGGGACAATTTCTCCGGGAAAGTTCTGCCACCTCTCTTCAATGCGCTCCCGCTCCCTTGAAGAGGTCAGTTCACGATACTTTTCACCGTTAATTCTCAGGGCTTCGGGTTTGCCGTTCTGATACTGGTGATCGGTTGCCTTGTCGAGCGCCTTGAAGAGATCCTCGGCACTTTCTGGAAGCTCGCCCGTGTCATACCCCTCTTTTTTCAAGCGCTGGAGAATGGCGAACAGTGATTTCGGAACGTCAAGCAGCGCCGCGCTGGCTTTCTTGCCGTACCCCGGAGGGTAATCATAAACGACAAATGCAACTTTTTTATCCCTGTTTGGAGCCCCCCTCAGACGAAGCCAGTTTTTGGACAGTCCCGCCAAACGGTCGATCCTTTCCTCAACGGTCTCTATCTTGCCGTCTTTCAGGGCACCGAGGATAATCGGACAAACCGCCCCGTCCATCTCCGGAATGGAGTAGGTAAAGGTGATCTGCATGGGTGAAACGCCAAGCTCGTGCCATGATTCGAAATCCTGGATCAGAAGAGGCTGGGAAACAATATAGGGAGTGTCGAGCTTTTTCATGATTTCATCGCGGGCTTCTGCGGCGGTACCCGGCTTGGTCGATCCTGCAGGGCCGCCTACAAGCCCGAATCCCATCATGTTGACAAGCAGATCGAGCTTTTCCTTCACGAGCCAGTCCCTGACAAGAACATGACCTTCCACCCCCATGACAAATGCAGGCAGCACATGGATCCCTTTTTGTTCAAGACCCCGGATTGTATTGTCGATATATGTTTTCTCCTGAAGCAGGTGTTTGCGAAAAAACAGTACCCCGACCTTCTGGCTTTTGTTGAAATTTCTGCCCTGTTTTTTCGACCAGCTTTTAAACGATTTGACATCTTTGAAATATGCGGGGGCATCAGGATGATAGAGCCCCATGTTCGGCACGTCTACAATGGGACCAACGGCAAGCGGTTCATTGCAGTATTCCCTGAGAATAAGCCTGAACATGTTGGCTATGTTTTCGGGGGTCGGCTGCATCCAGTACGAGTAGACCAGAAGCCAGTTTTTGAAGTCCTTTGCTTTTTTCGGAACAAGGGGAAGAATCGTGCGCATGATCTTCATCAGCTTCATGTAACCGTAAAGCGCATCCTCATCCCTTCCTTTCACCAGCATCTTGGCAACTTTCTTGACGGACTCGGGCATCCCTCCCTTGCCTTCGCTTACCACATAGTTGCCGACTTTTGTCAGGGCCATGGCATCCGGCATCGACTCAAACACAAAAACCGTCTTTTCCCCGTTCGAAGCGGATTCGAGCTGTTCCCTGAACCAGTCCACCTGCTCCTTGAACTGGATCATGCTCATAAAAATACAATCCGCCTCGGAAATGGCTTTTGCAGCGTCCGGATTCTGTTTTTCAAGATCGATATCCGTCCACTGGGTAAGCTCAGCTTCGTCTTTGAGAAGATTGATAATTTTTTTCCAGAGGTTGGTATTGTACTGCTCAAGCCCGACAATAGCGGCGATCTTGCGATACTGTCCCATAACTGCTTAATGAAATAGGTAGTTGGAAATAAAAAAAATACTGTTGTCCTGTTTCACAACAATAATACGTAAAAAACTTGTGTTAAATGAAAAAACCTCCCCCTCGGGAACACAGCGGGGGGAGGTTTCTGGATTTTTCCGTCTCATTGCTCAACTTAGCGCGGCCATAGCGATTTCTTCCGCTTTCGCGTTGGGAAGATAAAAGTATCGCCCGCCAAGCTTTTCGGCAAGTTTGGGCGCTTCTCCTCTCGATAGGTAGTTCATCTGGGTATCGATTACGACAGAGGCAATGCCGTCGGCGAACATTGATGCCGCAAG
>JAKSDB010000248.1 GCA_022360415.1 Chlorobiales bacterium | reverse complement strand
CTACGGCGGTGCAGCGCAGGAAATAAAGATCAGGGGGATGAGCGCAGATGGAACCCAGGTTTTCATTAACGGTATCAATGTGAACTCTATCTCCCTGGGAACAGCCGACATAGCGAAAATCCCTCTCGATTCGATCGAGCGGATTGAGGTTGTAAAAGGAGCGGGTTCGCTTCTCTACGGCTCGGGGGCATCCGGCGGGATAATCAATGTTTTTACAAAAAAGCCGGACAAGGAGCAGATGGAGCTGACGGTCAAAGGCTCGTATGGAAACCAGGAAACCTACGATGTTTCGGTTCAGCACGGAATGTCGTTGGGTGAAAATACCGGCTACTACCTGACGCTCGGCCAGAACGGGACGGACGGCTTCCGTGTCAACAGTGATCTTCTTCAGAGAGATGCTTCGCTGCACCTGTTCTATGACAAAGGCGACACTTTCAATCTCAGCATTTACGGTGACTACGTGTATCGCGACTACGGTTCTCCGGGAGTTGTTCCTCCCGCAGGCACAGCCGATTATTTCAACGGGGCAGGGGTGAAAATCTACAACGATGAAGCGGCAAGTCTCCTGAACCGGTATGAGGAAGATGACGCTCATGTGGCAGTGAAGGCCGGGGGAAAAGTGACGGAAAAGTTGAGCTACAGTCTGCTTGCCGATTACAGTTACTCGAAAAGTTATTATTATGACCGGACCTATTCGAACAACAAGACATGGGTGACGAACCAGGTAAACGGAATCGAAGGCAACCTGGTGTTCCACCCGGTTGATGGAACAGAGCTGCTTGTCGGAGGGGAGTACGAGGATTACGATAATGAAAACGAGATGCTGCGGATCGATGATCTGGGCGATGATATCCCCGGTACCGGGTCTGCATCCGCCCATGAGGTAAACTCAAAAGCGGCTTTCGCTGAACTGCAGCATCGCTTCAACAAGTATCTGAAGGTAAACGGAGGCGTTCGTTACGAAGATAACAGCATTTTTGGCGACCAGGATATCGTCCGCTACGGTCTTGTCGTCAACGCGACCGACAACACAGCCATCAAGTTCAACCGGGGCAGTCATTTCAAGGCGCCGACCATGAACGATCTCTTCTGGCCGGACGACGGTTTTACAAAAGGCAACACCGACCTGCTTCCCGAAACGGGATGGCACACCGACGTGACGCTTGAACAGGAGTTTGCCGATAACGTTTTTGTCACGGTAGGTTATTTTCACTGGGATGTGAATGACAAAATCGCCTGGGCGGAAGATCCTGATCAGCCAACACTTTGGGGCTACTACTGGGTTCCTACAAACCTGAACAAGTATGATGCCGAAGGAATCGAGGTCAGTGCCGTTATCGGTTCATATGACGGCGCACGGCTTGCCTTGAGTTATACGTACACCGATGCCAAGGAGGAGGTTGAAGGAGCTGACGTTCGTGCAGCGAGATATGTTCCCGAGCATCTTTTCCGCGGCGATTTATCCTATTCGCATTCCAGCGGTTTTACCATTGCCCCGACGGTAACGTATACCGGAAAACGTCCATACTATGCAGGATCAAACACCTCTGCCGACCCAACCGAGTATCTTAACGATTATTGGCTCGTTGACTTGAAAATATCTCAGAAACTCAACGATAACTGGACGGTCAGTGCTCAGGGAAACAATCTGTTCGATGAATCCTATGAAACCTACCTGGCTTCGTTTTTCGATCGCAATACCTTCACCTCGACACTCTCGCCTTATCCGGGGGCCGGACGGTCATTTGTTTTCAGTGTGGCATATACGTATTAATAGATTTGATGAGAACACCGTTTGCCGGCGCACAAACACCGGCAAACGATCCATGAAGTTAAAAGTGGAGACAAGGGAGGAACAGGAACGACAGAATGAAAAATCTTGCAGTTTTCGGGACAGGTTCAGACGTTGGAAAAAGCATTGTTGCAACGGCCCTATGCCGCATTTTCAGCAATGCAGGAATCGATGTGGCTCCTTTCAAGGCCCAGAACATGTCGAACAATTCGGGAGTAACGCCCGACGGTTACGAAATCGGTCGTGCACAGATCGTTCAAGCTGAGGCTGCCCGGGTTGTCCCGACAAAGGACATGAATCCAGTACTGTTGAAACCCAATACCGATACAGGGGCTCAGGTTGTCCTCCAGGGTGAAGTGGCGGCAAACCGTTCGGCGAGAGATTATTTCGGCAATACCGGCATATGGGCGGAAAAGGCTTTAGAAAGCCTCGAAAGGCTCGACAGGAGACACGAAATGCTTGTAATCGAAGGAGCAGGTTCCTGTGCGGAGATGAACCTCTACGATAGGGATTTCGTGAACTTCAGAACTGCAAGGAAGGCCGATGCACAAGTGCTTCTTGTGGCAGATATCGACAGGGGAGGTGTATTCGCGCAGGTTGCGGGAACGCTCTCGGTCATTCCCCCTCAAGACAGGGCAATGGTTAAAGGTATTATAGTCAACCGTTTCAGGGGTGACGCAACTTTGTTCGACGAGGGTGTCCGTATTCTCGAGGAGCTTGCCGGTGTTCCTATGCTTGGTGTGGTACCATATTTCAGGGGGATTACCATTGACGCCGAAGACGCCGTGCCTCTTCAGACGATTGTTGACCCTCCCGGCTTTCCCGATCCCGGTAAAATCAGCATTGCGGTACTCTATTTTCCCCATATTTCCAATTTTACCGACTTTGCTGTATTTGACCATTACGATAAAGTAGAGGTACACTACCTTCATCATCCGAAACATCTGAACGGCTACCAGGCTGTTATCCTGCCCGGGTCGAAAAATGTGCGCGGAGACCTCGACTGGATGTTTTCTCTGGGATGGGACAGGAGGCTGAAGGAATACCGAGGGAGCGGAGGGATTATTGCAGGAATCTGCGGGGGGTATCAGATGCTTGGAAAGGTGATAGCGGACCCTCATGGTATCGAAGGGTCTGCGGGCGAGTCATCAGCTCTTGGTTTCCTGCCCGTAGAAACTGTTCTTCTGAAAGAGAAAAAGCTGTTCAATACCAAAGGATGTTTGTTCAATAAGTCCATAAAAGCAGAGGGCTATGAGATTCATATGGGGGAGAGCCGTCTTGTTGGCGAAGGGCTTTCTCTGCTTCAGGTATCTGCCAGAAACAACTTGCCTTCCACCGGCACCGATGGTGTCATAAGCATTGACGGAAAGGTCTTTGGCACCTACTTTCATGGCATTTTTGACGGGCGGGGTTTCAGGGAATGGTTTCTTCGTCTGCTGGAGCCGGGATTTGTTGCCGATGGTTCCTTACAGGAT
>JAKSDB010000147.1 GCA_022360415.1 Chlorobiales bacterium | reverse complement strand
CGCAGGCGCTATGAAGCCGCATTCCCGGCATTGGGAAACGATGTCGATCCCGGACTCGATAGCGGCGGTGACAGAAAGTGGCGGCATGACGGTGAAGGGCACCTTTTCAGCCCTGAAGCGATTCATATACTGCAATACGCGTGCCGTACAGGTGACTACGAGATGTTCAGGAAATATGAAAGCATGATCGATGAGCAGAGCGAGGAGCTTTTTACGCTTCGCGGCCTCATGGGTATCAGGTTCAGCAAGAGCCCCGTTCCTCTTGAAGAGGTCGAGCCGGTCGAAAACATTGTCAAACGTTTCAAAACCGGTGCGATGTCCTACGGTTCCATCAGCAAGGAGGCACATGAAACGCTGGCAATAGCCATGAACCGGCTCGGAGGCAAAAGCAATACAGGTGAAGGAGGAGAGGAAACAGAGCGTTTTCTGCCCGATGCGAATGGCGATTCAAGAATGTCTGCCATCAAACAGGTGGCTTCGGGACGTTTCGGCGTAACCAGTGAATATCTAACCAGCGCGAAGGAAATTCAGATAAAAATGGCCCAGGGGGCAAAGCCCGGCGAAGGCGGCCAGCTTCCCGGAACCAAGGTTTACCCGTGGATTGCAAAGACTCGTCATTCGACTCCGGGTGTCGGGCTGATTTCACCGCCGCCACACCATGATATTTACTCGATCGAGGACCTTGCGCAGCTCATTCACGACCTCAAAAATGCCAATCGCGGCGCTCGTATCAATGTGAAGCTTGTCTCGGCGGTAGGAGTCGGAACTATTGCCGCAGGAGTGGCAAAAGCCCATGCGGACGTTGTGCTCATCAGCGGTCATGACGGCGGAACCGGAGCGTCACCTCTTTCCAGTATCATGCATGCGGGTATGCCCTGGGAGCTTGGAATTGCCGAGACTCATCAGACCCTGGTGCTCAACAATCTCAGAAGCCGTATTATCGTTGAAGCCGACGGCCAGATGAAAACCGCACGGGATATTGTTATCGCGGCTCTGCTTGGCGCCGAGGAGTTCGGCTTTGCCACTACAGCGCTTGTTGTTATGGGCTGTATCATGATGCGCGCCTGTCAGGAGGACTCCTGCCCTGTGGGTGTGGCCACCCAGAATCCCGAGCTCAGGAAAAATTTTACCGGTAAACCCGAACATGTCGAGAATTTCATGCGTTTTCTGGCCCAGGGCGTTCGGGAGTATATGGCCAAGCTCGGTGTTCGTACCCTGAACCAGCTTGTGGGGTGCACCGAAAAGCTTGAAATGAAAAAAGCGATCAGGCACTGGAAAGCTGAAGGGATCGATCTTTCCAAAATTCTGTACAAGGCGGAGCCCGGCGAGGAAGGAGAAAGTCTGTACAATACCCGTGAGCAGGATCATGGAATCGATGACTCCCTGGATATCAAAACATTGCTCAAAATCTGTGGACCGGCTATCAAAAGAAGAGAAAAGGTAAACACGACTTTGCCGATACACAACACTGACCGTGTTGCCGGTACCATTGTGGGTAATGAAGTGACGAAAGCCTATGGAGGGGAAGGGCTGCCTGACGACACGATTCGCATCAAATTCTACGGTTCCGCCGGACAGAGCTTCGGCGCGTTTATTCCGAAAGGAATGACCCTTGAGCTTGAAGGCGATGCGAACGATTATCTCGGCAAAGGCCTTTCAGGGGGAAGGATTATCGCCTATCCTCCCAGACAGTCGACCTTTACGCCCGAAGAGAATATTATCATCGGAAACGTCGCTTTTTACGGCGCGATATCCGGCGAGGCATACATACGGGGTATGGCCGGTGAGCGTTTCTGTGTCCGCAACAGCGGGCTGGAAGCGGTTGTAGAGGCTGTAGGCGACCATTGTTGCGAATACATGACCGGAGGCACTGTTGTTATCCTTGGTACAACAGGCAAGAATTTCGGTGCCGGCATGTCGGGAGGCGTTGCGTATGTCTACGATATTGACAACACATTCGATCAGCGCTGCAACTGCCAGATGGCAGGTCTTTACAGGATCAAGGACGAAGATGAATTTACAAAGCTGCGTACCATGATTGAACGTCACAAGCGATTTACGGACAGTTCTCTTG
>JAKSDB010000007.1 GCA_022360415.1 Chlorobiales bacterium | reverse complement strand
GGTGCCACAAGGGGTTTCTGATGAAGAGGCGGCTTTTACCGTGATCGGCTCCATTGCCTTGCAGGGTATCAGGTTGCTGGGTCCCACATTCGGCGAGACTGTAGTTGTTGTCGGGCTTGGGTTGATAGGGTTGATTACGGCCGAGCTGCTTCGGGCTAACGGATGTGTTGTTATCGGGTTTGATTTCGACGAGCAGAAAGTCGCGATGGCTCAGGAGAAAGGGGTTCATGCAGTAAATCTTGCTCATGGTGCTGCTGATCCTGTCGCAATAGTACAGGAGCATACGAGAGAAATAGGTGCTGACGGTGTGATTATTACTGCATCGAGTTCCAGCGATGCAATTATGCATCAGGCAGCTGAAATGTCGCGCAAACGTGGGCGTATAATTCTTGTTGGCGTTGTTGGTTTGAAGTTGAGGAGGGATGATTTTTACAAAAAAGAGCTTTCATTCCAGGTTTCCTGCTCTTACGGACCGGGAAGGTATGATGAAGAGTATGAAAACAAGGGTCACGACTATCCGATAGGGTATGTTCGTTGGACGGAAAAACGGAATTTCGAGGCCGTACTGCAGGCGATTGCTACCGGCAAACTGGATGTGAAACCTTTGATAACCGAGCGGATCAGGCTGGAAGAGTATGGCCAGATTTATGGTGATATGAAAAAGCAAGGCTCGATAGCTTCTATTCTGGAATACAGTCAGAATGGACGACGAGAGCCTGAAGCTTCGGTCAGCCTGCATGAACACTCGTATTCAGGTGCGAAGGCAGTTTTCGGGGTGATCGGTGCAGGCAACTTCACCAGTGCGACGATCCTGCCTTGTCTTGCCAAGACGCCTGCTTCTCTCAAGTACATTGCAAGTTCGGGCGGCCTTTCGGCCACCGCGCTTGCCAGGAAATTCAATATTGGAAACGCAACATCCGACTACCAGGTTATCCTCAAAGATGATGAGGTAGATACCGTTGTTATTACTACAAGGCATAATCTTCATGCCCCGATGGTTGTTGAAGCATTGAACGCTGGTAAGCATGTATTTGTTGAAAAGCCGCTTGCCCTCGGCAATGAAGAACTCGATGCGATTATTTCTGCCTACTCGGCACTCAGTACAAGCAGTTTTTTAGCTAACCAGCCGTCAAGCCATCAAGCCATCAAGCCAATTGTCATGGTTGGTTTCAATCGTCGGTTTGCACCGCTAGCCCTGAAAATGAAGGAACTGATCGGTGATAGTGTCACTCCAGTGAATATTGTTGCAACCATGAATGCCGGTGCGATTCCTCCTGATGTCTGGGT
>JAKSDB010000271.1 GCA_022360415.1 Chlorobiales bacterium | reverse complement strand
GATAGGAAAAAACAGGTTCCCCTGTGCCTGCCGGAGCTGAAAATGTGAACTGAAGCCGATGAGCTTGTTTTCAATCTGTGTGGAAAAGCCTTTTACAATTGAAAGAGTCAGAATAAGCGCAGCAGTTCCAAGTGCTATCCCTGCAACCGAAATAAAGACGATAAACGTCGGCTTCGATGAGGAACGGGGCTTGAAGGCAAACCTGCGCGCAATATACAGCTCTGTTTTCATTCCTGCTCCTGTGCCTCTCTTCTGCTTCATATATTTTGGTTCATCACAAAACCTGAAAACTCCCTATGATAACTGCTTACGGATTTATCCCATTCCCTGATACCTGCCGGATAATCCGGCAACAATTGCATGCCGTTAAACACTTCCTTCTTCCCTTTCCTCTTCTGCCTCAAGCTCCCTGAAATGAACAACCCTGTTTCTCCCGGTTTGCTTTGCCCTGTAGAGTGCCTTATCCGCATTGTTAATGAGAGAATACCAGTCCACCGCATCGTCAGGATAAGTCGCTATTCCGGCACTGATGGTCAATTGCCCACCCGGAAGAGCCTTTTCATGATAAAACGGCTCGGCAGCGATTATTTGCCTCAAACGGTCAACAATTTCAATTGCTTTGCTGCTGCCTGTCTTCGGAAACAGTACCGCGAATTCCTCACCCCCGAACCTCGCAGGAATATCGGCTTCCCTGCACTCTTCACGAATGATTCCCGCCATCCTTTCCAGGACAATATCCCCGGCAACATGGCCGTTCGCATCATTGTATGCTTTGAACCGGTCAATATCTATCATCGCCAGCGAAACCTTTTCACCAAAACGTTTCGCTCTGGCCACATCCACGATCAGATGATCCTTGAAATGGCGGTAGTTGTATAAATTTGTTTTTTCATCCTTGATAAAAAGCTCGTCAAGCTTTTTGTTTTTCAATTCGATGTTTTGGCAAAAACTTACGATCGAATCGGTTATCTGGTTAACGTCACTCGAAAACTCTTCGGGACGTATATTTTTTTTAACCTCTTCTGCCGTATCATGAAAGCTTTCCGGCAGTTCCTCATTAACCATCCGTAGTTTCTCCGCCAGCTGGTTCAACGGAATGACAGTCTGGCGATAGTTGCTCACAATCACCCATCCCGCAGAGATAATTATGACCACGAGTATGGCAAGTACAATGAAAAAAAAGAGCTGCACGGTATCATAAACTTTGTCGGCGGCAAGTCTTACATCAATAGCTGTACGCAGTATGACATCGTCAAGTTCGAGGATCATCAGTGAAATGTTGTTGCCCGCTCCCGCCCTTTTCATATCGATATCCGCGAGCATTTTCTCGAGCATCAAGTGCCTTGATTTCATCCATGAAGCAAGCTCGGGCATATTGTTTTTTTGAGCTCTGGCCTGAAAGTTAACCGAGCGAAACTGAAGCAGTTTGGTGTTTTCGACTATCTCCTGCATAATCTCCGGCCGGTCATGTATCACACTTAACTGCTGATCGATGAGCGTCAGGGTAGATCTGAAATCAAGAAGGTCCTTGTAAATCATCTGCGCTTCGTCCGCTCTTTTTTGCAGCTTACCTTCATAAACAATGAAACCCGCCGTTCCTCCCAGAAGCAGGACTGCCAGAAGTATACCCGTATAGATCGCCGGCTTCATTGAAATATGCTGAATGGATGTTTTAGCCGTTTGAGGCATGTAAGTCGCGATGAGTTATAAATAAAATATCGTTCCTGGCCTGCCTTCACTTAAGATAGATAACGCGCTCAGGCTGTTTGAAGGGCGCTACCGAGCTGCGAGCAAAACCTTTCTGGGCTTCGTCTGCCAGCCATGCTCCGAAACCCGCGGCAAGAGCTTTTTCTTTCCGGTACATATAATAAACAATATAGACAAGCGGATATTCTTCGCGATACACCATGAACTGTGAAGGCTCAACCGGCTGTTCACCCTTTTTATTACAGATCGGAACCATCCTAACCGCAGAAGAAAACTTGCCTGACTTCGCCAAGCTTGCCGCTTTTGAAAGAGACAGAACCCCTACAGCGGATACATCGTCAGAAACAAGATGTATAAGCTCTTCGTCACTTTCCGCAAACCAGGCAGTCAATACCTTCTCTTCCGGAGCAGTGAGGGCAAGGAACTGCTTTTGAAGCCTGAGGTCATTATTGTTGAGACAGGGCCTGATCTCTCCTCCCTTATCCCACTTTTTTCTGCGTCCCGTGTATATCTCTGCGAGCTCCTCCACACAAAGATACGGCACCGTGTTTTCCGTGCTGACGATACAGACAACGGCATTTTTTGCCACCGGCTCAAGACGATAGTCAATATGCGCTTTTTCAAGCAGTGAACGCTCATGTTTTCCCGGCAAACCGCTCCATAGCATGGCCTCGATATCTTTACCGAGAAACCTGTTGAAGATCTCTGCAAATGGCCCCTCTTCAAGCTTTACGCCTGCGTCCGGGTAATGGCGGCCGAATACGGGAACTATATCGCTGACTGTTTCCGCGAGCGCATATTCCACACCGACTCTCAGCAGACCGCTTTTGGCGGTCTCAACAACAACCTTGCCGCCGGGCAGTTTGTCCTCCATACGAAACACAGCAAACATCGCAAGAAAAACAAGAACCGGCACGATAGCAAAAAGAACAAACTTCTTTCCCCCAGGCATTCTGAACCGTCTTTAATCTGTTCCACTTTTCATAATTGAGCAAAGATAGAGAAAAAACATCCTCCTGAAAACCTTGCAATCACCACAGAAATCGCTATTTTATCCATATATATGAATATTATTTCACCTAAAGAATATATATTCGGACAAATAATTCATTTCTTTACAACAACATGAGCTGATTTCATCCATTTTCATGGAATGTTTCTCAAGCGATGAACAGGCATGCAATGCGGAAACTGAATGATGAGAGGCTATAAAAAACCAACCGTGTCCATCGTCGGCGCTTCCGGTTATTCCGGAGCCGAATTGACGAAAATTCTCCTCAGGCACCCTTCGGTAAAACTTGAAAGGCTGTTCGCTCATACACAGGTCGGCAAGAAAGTCCAGGACATTTATCCTTCACTTGACACCGACGCCGTTTTCGAGTCATATAACGGCGAACCGGACACTGATATATATTTTCTTGCTCTTCCTCATGGAGAAGCGCTTACGATCGTTCCGCGCCTTGTGGAAAAGGAAAAACTGGTGATCGACCTTTCAGGGGACTTCCGCCTGAAAAATCCGGAAGAGCACTCGAAATATTACGGGAAGGACAAAGGCGCCGATGCCGTTCTTCCTTACGCGCTGCCCGAGCTTTTTCACGAAGAGATCAAACAGGCCAGGGCCGTGAGCAATCCGGGTTGTTATGCTACAGGCATCGTTCTCGGAATCGCGCCTCTCGTGAAAAAACCGCTTAAAAACGCATCGGTGAAAAATGTCAACTGCACAGCAATATCGGGCATATCGGGCGCCGGCAGGTCGGGGAAGGTAGAGCTCTCCTTTTCGGAGATGAGCGGCAACATTCGCGCTTACAAAGCGGGAAAACATCAACATACTCCGGAAATCCTTCAGGCATTGGGCACAGATACCATTAATCCGGATTTCGGCTTCATGTTT
>JAKSDB010000198.1 GCA_022360415.1 Chlorobiales bacterium | reverse complement strand
CAGAAACCGAACCGTGAGCCAATGGGTTACAGCAGGACCGTAAACTATATTGCCGAGTGGGTTACAAAAGGGCAATGGGACGATCTGCCTGATTATGTCGAGGCTGCCTGGGCCGACTGCTTTGCCGTCAGCTGAAGAGACCGGACATTATCCTGATGAAAAGTGTAACGATTTATGCTCAAGGCCGACGAAATCATCCGGGCATATCTTCACGGCTATTTTCCGATGGCCGATCCTGACGACGGCAAAGTGTACTGGTGTCAGCCTCATCGCCGGGCTGTTGTACCGCTTGAAGAGTACAGGACATCCCGGGTTGTAAGAAGCCTCGTAAACAAGCGAGCATTCGAGATATATTTCAACAGGGATTTCGGGACAGTCATTAGAAACTGCGCAGCACCCCGTGATTCCGATGCACAGACCTGGATATCGGAAGAGATCATTGCGGGCTATATGGAGCTTCACGAGCAGGGTTTTGCCCACAGTGTGGAATGTTACTGCGGAGAAGACCTTGCAGGAGGTCTTTACGGACTTGCAATCGGGGGGGCGTTTTTCGGTGAATCCATGTTCTTTAACGTTTCGAATGCTTCGAAGGTGGCTTTTGACGGCCTGGTAGTTCATCTTAAAAAAAAGGGGTACGAACTTCTGGATGCACAGATTATGAATCCTCATCTTGAGCGTCTCGGGGCTGTTGAAATCGATCATGTGGAATATATGAGACTTCTGCACCAGGCGTTACGGAAAAAGATCCGTTTTATATAAAGCCGGAAAATGGTACCTTTAATGCTTCGGGCCGTCAGTATGCCGTATCGTGTAACCTGCAAGCCGGTAATTTTGGTAGTAAAACAGGAGAGAAGTCTATGTTGTCGAGGGATCTCGAAGAGGGTCAGTCACAACCAAGGGTAATCATCTATTCGGGCAAGGGAGGAACGGGTAAAACCACGATTTCTTCGTCCACTGCCGTTGCTCTGGCGAGAAGGAACAAGCGGGTACTGATTATGTCTTCCGACCCGGCGCATTCTCTCTCTGACGTATTCAACACGTCTATAAGCCGGAACGAGCCTCAGAAGATCGAAAAGAATCTCTTTGGCCTTGAAGTCGATACGATTCATGAGCTGAAGAAAAACATGTCCGGGTTTCAGAAGTTTGTTTCTTCTTCCTATCAGAACCAGGGTATTGACAGCGGCATGGCCTCCGAGCTGACCACCCAGCCCGGGCTCGATGAGATATTTGCACTCGGAAGACTGGTTGACGAAGCGCAGTCGGGTAAATGGGACACGGTTGTGCTTGATACTTCCCCGACCGGTAACACGCTGAGGTTGCTTGCCTACCCTGAAATTATTATCGGGGGCAACATGGGCAAACAGTTTTTCAAACTGTACAAAAGCATGTCCTCTCTTGCCCGCCCGATGAACAAAAATTCCATTCCCGATGAGGAGTTTTTCAATGAGGTCAATGTTCTGCTCAAGCAGATGGAGGATATCAACAAATTCATTCTCAGCCCCGAAGTTACTTTCCGGCTGGTTCTCAACCCTGAAAAACTTTCGATCCTCGAAACAAAAAGAGCGTATACCTTCGTTCACCTCTACGGGATCAATATAGACGGTATCGTCATCAACAAGATTCTTCCGACATCAAAAACAGTTGGTGAATATTTCGAGTTCTGGGCCGACCTGCACAGCAAATATCTGATGGAAATCGATAATTCGTTCTATCCGACGCCGGTGTTCCGCTGTCAGCTCCAGCGAACAGAGCCGGTCGGTCCGGATGCGCTTCATGAGGTAAGCAAGCTGGTTTTCGGTGACCAGTCTCCCGACAAGGTGTATTACTCAGGAAAAAACTTCTGGATAGAATCCAGGAAAAGCGCGCACGGCGAAGAGCATCTCGAGATTCTCTGTATTCGGATCCCGTTTTTGAAAGAAGCCGAAACTGTCGAGGTGAAACGCATGGGCACCGATATCGTCGTTACGGTAGATCGTGCCCAGCGTATCATTACCCTGCCGAGAGCGCTTTACAGTCTCGAGATGGAAAAATATGTCAGGGAGGACGATCTTTTAAGGCTGCTGTTCAGGGAAGTTCCGGTTGATGAAGAGGAAATGGAACTGAACGTGAACAAGAACGTGCTGAACAAGCTTCGCTCGCTCAGGAAAATGAAATTCTAAAGGGCACCTCTATTAATTGTCGTGAGCGAGCTGAAGACAAGGCGGACGGAGCCAGAGAAACCGGAGTGTACAAGAGAGTACATGAGGATTTCGAGCACCGACCAACGAAATATTCGGGTCGCGCAACAAATTAATAGAGGTGCCCTAAAGGGAGTTTTCTTGACGATACATTGTGCATTTGGGTTTATTCTTTGTATCTTCTCCTTTTAAAATATTAATTTTGCAGGCGGTTTTCGCCCCGGATAACTGTTAAAAGAATCAGCTTATAACATGCCTGATAAAGTGCATTACGGTCTTTTGAAAGGAAAGAAAGGGATTGTTTTCGGCCCGCTGGATGAAAGCAGCATCGGCTGGCAGATTGCTCTGCATGCTTATCGGGAGGGAGCCGAGATTGCAATTTCGAATATAGCTACTGCACTGAGGTTTGGTAACATAAACGAGTTGGCGGAAGCTTGCGGCAATGCTCCTGTTATCATGTGCGACGCGAGCAAGGACGAGGATGTTGACAATGCTTTCGGGGAGCTGTCGGAAAAACTCGGTTCCATTGACTTTATCGTTCATTCGATAGGGATGTCGCAGAACATCCGCAAGCAGGTTCCTTATGAGGAACTGAACT
>JAKSDB010000411.1 GCA_022360415.1 Chlorobiales bacterium | reverse complement strand
CAGACTTGCGGCACAGCTATGACCTCGGCGTTTTTTGGACGCTCTTCCCGGACAACCTCGATCACTTTCGGAATGATCTCGCCCGCTTTTTCAATCACGACCCTGTCGTTCAACCTGACATCAAGCCGTTCTATTTCATCGAGATTGTGCAGGGTCGAACGTGAAACGGTCGTACCGGCGAGCTTCACCGGCTCAAGATGGGCTACCGGGGTTAGGGTGCCAAGCCTGCCGATCTGGAACACGACGTCTTCGAGAACCGTTCTGGCTCTTTGCGCGGGGTATTTGTAGGATATGGCCCACCTCGGACTTTTCGACGTCGCGCCGAGCTCGGTCCAGAGAGAAACGTCATTGAGCTTGAGAACCACCCCGTCTATCTCATAGGCAAGCTCCCAGCGCCGCCCGCTCCAGTTGTCGATAAACCCGTAAGCATCTTCAATATCATAACATAACCGATAGTGTCCCCCCGTATAGAAACCCAGTTTTTCGAGCTCTTTCAACCGCTCATAATGCGTCAGACCATCAAAAGGCGCTCCTTTCAGATAGTAGGCCACAAAAAAAAGCTTTCTGCGAGCCACTTCGGCTGAATCCTGCAATTTGAGTGTTCCGGCTGTCGCATTTCTCGGATTGGCAAACTGCTCGTCTTCCGGCCGGGTCGCGTTAAGAGTCGCAAAATCATCTTTCCGCATAAACACTTCCCCTCTCACCTCTATATCGCCTTCACCCCCGGCAGAAAAAAGCGGTGCGCCGGTAGGCACGCCGAGCCGGAGGGGCACCGAGTGCAGCGTCCTGATATTGGAGGTAATGTCGTCGCCCTGAACCCCGTCACCCCTCGTGGCGCCCCTTACCAGCAGGCCGTCACGGTACAGCAGGCTGACCGCAACACCGTCGAATTTCAGCTCGGCAACAAACGTCGGCTTATCTCGGGATCCCTGCCTTTCGGGGAGCAGTTTCAGTACTCTTTTGTAAAAATCGCCAACCTCTTCCACGGAGTAGGTATTCGAAAGACTGAGCATACGCTCGCGATGGCTCACCGTCGGGAACTCCTTTGTGATCCATCCTCCAACCCTTTGCGTAGGACTGTCGGGAGTTTTCAGGTACGGGAATTCTTTTTCAAGAGCGACAAGTTTTTCAAGCATCCTGTCGAACTCATAATCCGAAATCTCGGGCTTTGCAAGGACATAGTAGAGATAGGTGTGCCGGTCGAGCTCCCTGCGCAGCCGTTCAGCCTCAGCAACAACATTTTGTTTCCCCATTCGTATCTACCTCCTGAATCCCGACGACAATGCCCAGCCTGCAAGGTTGCTGAGAAAAGCAACTGAACCGTCTATTCCCAGTTTATCGTACGTCGCCTTCATCACTTTGGGATAGCGCCACGCAACTTTCAGGAGAACGGTCATAAAATCATTCAGACGCATCTCGTCCCGGAACATTGCCTGCCTGTAACGCCGGGGCAGGCCGTCAAGAACGATCATCACCTCGTTCATCAGCTCATTGACAAAGCCGGGCGTGTCGGTTTGGGCATCATAACACATATATTTCATGAGATTCGCCATAGAAGCCACATTGGGCTCGTAGGCGCTGATCTTTTCAAGATCGGCATGCTTCAGTGCCTCCCCGGCCAGTGCCCTGTCGAGAGCGCCGGTAAGATGCGGCAGGTTCCGCACCATCGAACCGAAACCGCAAAAGGTAAGCGGCGAACCGAGACTTGCCGCATCACCGAACAGGATAATGCGGTCATCTGCAACCTCCCGTTCTCTCGTGAACCCCTCATGAGAATAGGCCGGAATGATCCCGAAAACCGGACGGTGAATCCTGAAATCATCTGAAAGGTTCTTGTAATCGGGCAGTTTCCGGAAGTAGGTTTCAAAAAGCCCGAGAAGGCTTTTGTCATTGTCCGAATCAACCGCATCATAGAAAAAAAGGTAGGTGATATACTCATTTCCCGATGCCGGAAATCCTTCCCAGATAAGCTGTCGGCCGCTGCCTGCCGAGGTATCGGCATCCTCCGTGCTTGCAAGTATTTCACCTGTATCGTAATCAACATCCCGGAAACCGCTGGCAATCGTGCCCACGGTCGGGCAGACATGGGTCTGTGAGCGTCCTCTGTTGAGCTGTCTTGCGATCGGGGAAAGAATACCCATGACATCCACAAGCACCTGCGCCCTGAAATAGAGAGCTTCTCCGTCAGGTCCGGCAGCCTCTATGACGATGTGGTCGGGGAAACGGTAACAGCGCCTGAACGTTGTCCGATCCAGCACACGGCACCCTTCTTCAGCAAGTATTTTTTGTTTGGCCGCCTCCAGAAGCCGGTCGGTATCGACGGCGCAGTCGAGGACATCCTCCATATAGAGCCTTTTCCGCCTGCTTTTTTCCACAAAAAACTCCACCCACCCGGTCTTGTATCTGCGGACGATGAACGATTCGATTTCTTCCGATGAAAACAATCCTGTTTCCTCCAGCTTGTCCAACTCCCTGCGCGATATGTTCCAGTCCCTGGTGGACTTTCCCGAAACATGCCGGTCTATAAGCATGACCCTGTGACCGTATCGTTCCGCCATTACCGCGGCATGAAGCAGTCCGAGAGTACCTCCGGCATAGAAAATCTCATAGTCGCCGCTTACCGTTATCTCTTCCGGCAGCTCTTTTCCCGGCAGAATGACATCATCCGGAGGCACCTGCCGGACATGCTCCCAGTAGCGATCGAGCTCGATAATCCGGACCAGATGTTTTTCGCCATCCGGAAGCCGGGTAAAATACCTGTAAACAAGAGGATGTGAATCCCTGACACTCTCAAGCATGTTTCCGCATGTTCTTACTGATAGTTTTCCGGTTTGCTGTCGCTGTCTATTTTCCCGTCAACAAGATGAATCCGGCGTCTCGCCCTGCTGGCAAAATCTTCATCGTGTGTTACAAAAATAACCGTTTGATTGTACTCTTTGTTCAGCTGCTCAAACAGTTCATATACCTGATTTCCCGATTTCGAATCGAGATTGCCGGTCGGTTCGTCTCCAAGAACGATTTTGGGATTATTGGCAAGTGATCTGGCAACGGCAACCCGCTGCTGCTGACCGCCCGAGAGCTGACTGGGCTTGTAATCGTAACGGTCATTGAGGCCGACCCTGTCAAGCAGCATCTCTGCCCTTTCGCGTATCCCGGCTTTCGATCTGCTGTTGTTGATCATCATAGGCATACTGACATTTTCAACGGCCGTAAACTCGGGCAGCAGAAAATGAAACTGGTAGATAAACCCGATTTTCCGGTTTCGTATGATCGACATCTCGTCTTCGTTCTTGTCGGTAATATTCACACCATCGAGCCATACCTCCCCGAAGGTCGGTTTGTCCAGCCCGCCCATAATGTAAAGAAGTGTCGATTTTCCTGACCCGGAAGGGCCGGTTATCGAAATGAACTCCCCTTCCTCGATCTCAAGCGAAAGACCGGGAATAATGGTCTGCCGGATATCGCGGGAAAGCTCCAGCTCCCTTCGGACCGAATCAAGTTTGAGAATAACGGGTTTACTCATCGTTTCGGTAAATCGGAACATTCTTTCGAACGGTGCAAGACCTCTGACGCAGCACCTGCGGTAATGCCTCGAAAAGGCCCCGGGGCAACTGCGGTTTAATAATAAGCAAAAAACTCAAGGCCGCCTCAAGTCGATCACGAAAAGAGCCCGCACCACGGCAGGCGGCACGGATGCTTTTTCCACTTTCCGAAACAACTTTTTATTCACGGTTATCGTTCATTAGCATTGTCGGGAAACTTTCTACTATGACTGATGACAGGTACTGAAAAAAAAGTGTGTTTCATAACCGGAGGGTCCGGGCGCCTTGGAAGCGAAGTTGCTGTTTCTCTGGCGAAAAACGGATATACCGTTTTTTTCACCTACAACAGGTCAAAGGAAAAATCGGAAACAATTCTCGACGCTGTCCGCGCATTCACTCCTGAATCGGCAATGATACACTGCGACGTGTCAAAAGTAAACGATATCGAAAATGCTTTCAGAACATTTACAGGACTTTTCAACAGGCTCGATCTTCTGATCCCGAGCGCCTCAGGTTTTTTCAGCACCTCGTTGCCGGACGTAACAGAACCTGAATGGGAAAGCCTTGTCGATACAAACCTGAAAGGCACTTTCTTTACCATGCAGGAGGGCGCAAGGATCATGCAAAAACAACCTTTTGTTTCACGCATCATAACCATGACCGATATTTCCGCAAACCTTGTATGGAAAGGTTTTGCGCCCTACACTGCCTCGAAAGCCGCTGTTCAGCATCTTACAAAGGTCTTTGCAAAGGTGTTCGCGCCGAACATTCTGGTAAACTCTATAGCACCGGGAACGGTAACGATAAACCCCGAATGGAATGACGGACCGGAAGACGAGCTTTCAAAAAACATACCTCTTCAGCGTACAGGTCAGCCCGCCGATATCATCGAGGCAATACTGTTCCTTGTAAAAAGCGATTACGTAACAGGGCAGGTCATCAACGTTGAGGGTGGAAGGCTGCTGAATTGAGTAGTCAGGATATAAAGTCAAAAGGTAAAGGGCAAAAGGCAAAAAGATAAGAAAAGGAGGGGTGGCCGGAAACCGATTTGCGAGTGGGCGAGAAGAGGAAGTTGGCAGCAAGTTGAAATTGTATGATAGATAAGCAGTAGGGGCAGACCCATGTGTCTGCCCGTGAAGTGGCAGGGGGGACGGACAGGTAATAGGTAAAGAGCAAGAGACGAGGGTAGTGAATCGT
Source organism: Chlorobiales bacterium (assembly GCA_022360415.1). Lineage (GTDB taxonomy): Bacteria > Bacteroidota > Chlorobiia > Chlorobiales > Chlorobiaceae > Prosthecochloris. The sequence continues at coordinate 3,935 of JAKSDB010000411.1, read as the reverse complement.
GATTAGTGAATGGAAAAGATAAGAGAGGAAGAGTTGCAGGGGCGAAAAATCTTTCGCCCGTTCAGGTTACGTATGTATATTGAGTGACAACAGGAAAAACAGAATTAATTATCAACCGGGCGACTGTGCCATCCGACCGCGGATCGTCCGAAAACAACAGGATCATGATGCAGGAAATACCCGGAAGTCAGGGGAACAACGGGGAACAGGAACCCAAAAACAGCGCCACATCCCATATTCCCGAACAGGTTGAGGTAATCAGTGACAATATTTCGAAGATGTACAACCAGTTCAGAGAAAGCGAACAGTACGAGGAAATCCGGGACAAGGCCGCAAAGGTCAGGGAATACATAAAGGATAATCCGGTGCCGTCCGTACTCATGTCTCTCGGAACGGGGATCATTCTCGGATTGTTGTTCCACAGAAAACGATAATAACCGGCAAATACCCTGACTTATGTCCACAGAGCAGCAAGTAAACCCTGAAGAGCACGATCAGGGTCACAAAGGTATCGGCAGGCTGATCGACAGCACGGTAACTTCGAGTTACGAGGACCTTCTGGCTATCATCGAAGCCAGAATGGAGTTGGTAAAGATAGAGATCACCGAGAAGATAGCCATAGCAGCATCTCTTCTCATCATTGCGGTCTTCCTGATCGCCGGGCTCTTGTATCTCATTACAACCATAGCCCTTCTTATCGGCGAACTGCTTGGCCACTTCTATCTTGGTTACCTTATTGTCAGTTTGTTTTTCCTCCTGACTTTCTTCCTGTTTGCCAAAATACGGCCCGATCTTCTGAAAAATCTCATCCATAACATTCTCCTCTCTTCCCATGGAAAGAAAAGCTGAACCGCTGAAAAACATAGAAGCAAGAATTCAGGAACTGGAAAACAGTATTCATGAACGGGAAAAACAGCTCAGGGAGAGAGCCGGCCGGCTCAAAAAAGAGCTGCAGGAAGAGCTTGCTCCAGCCGAGCTTGTAAAAAAATACCCCTTCCAGACAACCGGTTTGTCGCTGTTGTTCGGTTTTTTTACAGGAAAGATCATACGTTCCGTTATATCTCCTTCGCGCCGCACAGATGCTCAACCGGCCTCACCGCCTCAAAAAGAACCCTCCGAACTGAAAAATGCCGTTGCGTCCATCGGAGTCGACGTGCTCCGTTCAGGTAAAGACCTTGCTTTCAACTACCTGAAACATTACATGGACAAAAAAATGAAAGCCGGCGAGGGAAAGTAAGGGCACAGTATTATCAACAGGACGCTACAGTGAAAGTACATCTGGACAGAATATCTTCCGGCTTCTGCATAGGGGTGCAGGGAACCATACATCTTGCCGAAGAAAAACTCGAGGAGCTCGGCGACAAACTGTATTGCCTGGGAGACATTGTCCACAATGATGTCGAGGTAAAACGTCTTGAGGATCTGGGGCTCGTCACCATTGACAACGATACGTACAAAACGCTCAGGAATGCTCCGGTGCTTGTCAGGGCACATGGCGAACCGCCCTCCACCTACAAAACAGCGGAAGCCAACGAATTATCGATTACAGACTCCACCTGTCCGGTTGTTTCCAAACTTCAGCGTACGGCAAGGCTGCTGCATGAACTGGGATTTCAGATCATCATTTACGGCAAAAAAGCTCATCCGGAAGTAATCGGCATTAACGGACAGTGTGACAATCAGGCGATCATCATTAAGCACGCAGACCTTTCGGCTCACGAAGAAACAGAACCCATTGATTTCAGCCGTCGAACCGCCCTGATTTCACAGACTACGATGGACGTCCCCGGCTTTTATGCCCTCAAAGACAACCTTGCGAAGCTTTTCTCGGAAAAAACCGGTTCAGCCGCCAAGCGTGAGTCCTTGTCCTGGAAAGATATCCGGGACATCGATCTGACAGCGGAAATGACCGGTGTTCTCTCTCTGCCGCACCTTGTCTACAAAGACACCATCTGCCGCCAGGTTTCGAGCAGAAACCGCAAGCTGCATGATTTCGCCGCGGCAAACGACATCATCATCTTCGTCGCCGGGAAGAAAAGCTCCAACGGGCAGGTACTTTTCAACATCTGCCGCCAGTCAAACCCCCGCAGCTATTTCATCGAAGATGAGACCGGCCTTCAGGACGAGTGGTTTTATGAAAACGGAAAACCTGTCGGGAATGTAGGCGTCTGTGGTGCAACCTCAACACCGATGTGGCTTCTGGAGAAAATCGCACGACATATTGAAGACAGCTATGCCTCCTGACCACCACATTTGATACCTGTTTTTCATGATGAACACTGTCACTTTCACACTGAACGGTAAAGAAGCCTCTGCCGAAGCGGGGGTCTCCATTCTTGAAGCGGCGAGAAAAAATGGCGCTGCTGTTCCAACCCTCTGCTACCATAAGTCGCTCCGTTCTCACGGCTCATGCTGGATGTGTATCGTTGAAATCAAGGGGAAACACCGTTTTGTCCCTGCCTGCAGTACCGCCGTCACCCAGGGCATCGCAATAGAAACCGACAGTCCCGAACTGTACTCCATTCGCAAAAAAAATCTCGAGCGTCTTCTCGAGCATCACTGCGGCGACTGTAACGGGCCGTGCGAAGTATCGTGCCCCGCGGGCTGTGATATTCCAGCATTCGTCTCGGCCATAGCAGTGGAGAACCCGGGCGAAGCAATACGGATCATAAAGGAAGACATTCCCCTCCCGGGAATCCTCGGCAGGGTCTGCCACGCCCCCTGTGAAGATGAATGCAGGAGGCACGGTGTCGACGAACCATTGTCCGTATGCGCACTGAAACGGTATGCCGCCGACAGGGATATCGCTTCCGGAAACCGCTACATCCCTTCCCGCAAACCTGAAACCGGGAAAAAAGCCGCGGTAATAGGCGCGGGACCCGCCGGATTGACTGCCGCGTACTATCTGCTGAAGGAAGGGCACGAGGTAACGATCTACGATTCGCATGCATCCCCTGGCGGCATGATGCGCTACGGCATTCCGCCTTTCAGATTGCCGGTTGAAATCATAGAAGCGGATATCGAACCTATAAGGGCCATGGGAGCCGAATTTGTCTGCGCGACATTTTTTGGAAGGGATATCACGCTCGACAGCCTGAAAAAAGAAGGGTTCGACGCTGTCTTTCTTGCTTTCGGCGCCCAGAAAGCCAGCCGGCTGGGAATAGAGGGAGAAGAAGCCGAAAGGGTCATTTCCGGAATCGATTTTCTGAACAGGTTTGCGTCCGGCAACGCCGTCAATCCGGGAAACAGCGTGCTCGTAATAGGAGGTGGCAACACAGCGATAGACGCTGCAAGAACCGCGCTCAGGCTGGGGGCCGGTTCCGTTCGCATTCTCTATCGCAGAACCGTCGAGGAGATGCCCGCGAACCGGACAGAAATCGAGGAGGCACTGCACGAAGGTATTTCAATCGATGCGCTTACAGCGCCTTCTGCCATTAAAAAGACTGGAAACGGCCTTCTTGTCACAGCCATGAAAATGACACCGGGCGATCCCGATGAAAGCGGAAGGCGACGCCCTGTTCCCCTTGAAAACTCGGAATTTTCTCTCGGCACCGATCTTGTCATTGCCGCCATCGGGCAGAACGTTGACAGTAGAGTTCATGAAACGCAGGGAATCGCCCCGGCTGCCAAAGGCAGGGTATCTGCCGACCCGGAAACTTTCCGGACATCGATTCCGTGGGTATTTGCCGGTGGAGACTGCGTAACCGGCGCGGACACTGCGGTCAACGCCGTCAGGCAGGGCAAACGTGCCGCACGGACTATCGATGCCTTTTTACGCGGAGAACCGGTTGAAACTCCCGCAACGGCGTTTCATTCAAGCTACGGTTCCAGAGACCGGGCTCCGGAAGAGTTTTACCGGCAGGCAACCCCGGCCCCTCGTGCAAAACCGGCCGAACTCCCCGTTAACGTTCGTGTACCCGGCTTCGACGAAGTTT
>JAKSDB010000153.1 GCA_022360415.1 Chlorobiales bacterium | reverse complement strand
TTAAGGTTTTTTGAAAATCAGGATTAACCGTTTGATCCAATAAAATTAGAGCACAGTGATACCACGTTACTCACCGAAAGACATGAAAGCCATTTGGACGGACGAAGCAAAGTTCGAACGCTGGCTGCAACTGGAAATAGCGGCTGTAGAAGCACGTGCTGAAGCGGGTGAAGTCCCGCAGGAAGCCCTGCTGACCATAAAAGAGCATGCAAGATTCAACGTCGATGAAATCCTTGAGATAGAAAAGGAAACCAAGCACGATGTGATAGCTTTTCTTACCAACGTCAACCAGTACGTGGGACCGCAATCACGCTATATTCATGAGGGCCTGACTTCTTCCGATGTTGGTGATACCTGTCTTGCCATGCAGATGCGTGATGCCGGCAGAATTCTCGTTAAAGATATCGAAAAGCTTATTGAGGTGCTTGCCGAAAGGGCCGTAGAGTTCAAGTACACCCTGGAGATGGGAAGAACGCATGGCATTCATGCTGAACCAACTACTTTCGGGCTGAAACTCCTGCTCTGGCATCAGGAAATGCTCCGAAACCTCGAAAGGCTCAAAAGAGCAGTTGAGAATGTTTCCGTGGGTAAAATTTCGGGTGCTGTAGGCACCTATCAACACCTTTCAGCGGAAATAGAAGCCGCTGTCTGTAAAAAGCTTGGCCTGAAACCCTCACCGATTTCAACACAGATTCTGCAGCGCGATCGGCATGCCGAGTTTCTTACAACTCTTGCCATCATAGCGTCCTCGATAGAAAAGTTTTCCGTCGAGTTTCGCCATTTGCAGCGTACCGAAGTGCGTGAAACCGAAGAATTTTTCAGCAAAGGACAGAAAGGCAGTTCAGCAATGCCGCACAAGCGCAATCCCATTACTTTCGAACGTCTGACCGGGCTCGCGAGGGTTGTCCGGTCGAACTCCATCGCTGCCATGGAAAATGTTGCGCTCTGGCATGAACGGGATATTTCACATTCGTCGGTCGAAAGGATCATCATGCCGGATTCGACGATTGCGCTTTGTTACATGCTTCGCACCTTTACGGATACCCTGAAAAATCTGCTTGTCTATCCGGAAAAGATGGAGGAAAATTTCAGCACATCCTACGGGCTCACTCTCTCACAAACACTGTTGCTTGCTCTCACTGGAAAAGGCCTTACCCGCGAGGAAGCCTATAAACTAGTGCAGCAAAACGCGATGAAAAGCTGGGAACACAAGGTCCAGCTTAAAGAGCATGTCCTGAAGGATCAGGATATTCTCCGGCATTTGTCCGCAGAAGAAATAGAGCAGCTCTTTTCATCGGAAAACATCCTGAACAAGCTCAGAAAAAGCGTTGATATTATCTTCGCCCGCAACGGGCTTTGAGATCATTAACACCGTTAAACAGCTTGTTAATATTTCTGATTATTGTTAAATTTGGAGCCTTTTCGTCCCTGAACCGGAGGCAGTAAAAGGTTTTGGAACGGATCGGAACATCTCACATTATACTGTCACCAACATTTGGACATACCGTTGAATATTGCATGTTATTACGTCGATAATAACACAGGAGAAGATTATGCTTTATGTACGCTAAAGTGCTCAAAACATATAAAGGAAAAGCTGAAATCGAGATAGTCTGCAAGGAAGCGTCAAAGGAGAATGTGCACTGTGGAGTTTGCAGCATGGGTCAAAAGCCTTCAGTGAAACCCGAAACGGTTCTTGCTCAAAACAAAATCGCGGCAAAGCCCGGCGATATGGTCGAATGCAACCTGAAAGAACATGCAGAGGTCAAGGCAGCGCTGCTGCTTTTTGTAGGGCCGCTGGTACTGTTCATGATTGCGCTTGGACTGTCGAGCGTTCTGAAAATGGAGCTTTGGCAGTCGTTTCTTTCCGGAACAGCGGTTCTCGTCATAACCTATATCGCTCTCCGGTTTTTACTGAAGAACAAAACATATTACTATATCACAGGAATTAAATAACGCCGCATGATTAGTGAAGCATTCATACCGGCCGTCGCAAGTCTGGGTTCAGTGGCGCTTGCTCTTGGCCTTATAATTTTCTATGTCTCGAAAAAGTTTCACGTCGAAGAAGATCCTATGGTGGTCTTCATCAACGATATTCTTCCCGGCGTCAACTGCGGGGCCTGCGGCTACCCGAGCTGCGGACAGTTCGCTGAAGTTCTTGTACAAACGAAGGATTCATCGATGTCCTGTCCGGTCGGCGGAGCCGACCTTGCGGCGAAACTCGGCACCGCACTCGGCCTCACCATGGCCGAACCCAAACCGGTAACGGCGGTCGTGCTTTGTCAGGGCGATAACGATACAGCGAGAGAGACGGCCGAGTATTTCGGCATCCAGGACTGCTGGGCCGCGACGCAAACCTATGTCGGGCCGAAACAGTGCAGCTATTCCTGCATCGGCCTTGGATCATGTATCGCTTTCTGTGATTTTGGGGCGATGCGTCTTGAAAACGGACTGATTGTTATTGACAAAGATCTTTGCACCGGATGCGGTGCATGTGTTCCGGCCTGCCCTACCGGCGTGCTTGTCATGCAGGAAAAGAAAGCGGAGCGCTACTATATCGCCTGCAATTCGCATGACAAGGGCGCTGCAACAAAGAGAGCCTGTGATGCCGGCTGTATCGCCTGCCAGAAGTGCGTCAAGGTCTGTGACGATGAAGCTATCGTCATCGAGAATTTCCTTGCCAGAATCATTCAGGAAAAATGTACTGCCTGCGGCAAATGCATCGAAGCTTGTCCGACCAAGGTCAACTGCATTGTTCTGGAGCGGGATCTTGAAGAAGCGAAACAAAAAAAAGCCTCATAAATGAAGACATTCAAGACGGGAGGCATTCACCCTCCTGAAAACAAGTTCACCGAAAATATACCCATTGAAGAGATGCCGATACCGGCGGAACTGGCGATATCATTGAACCAGCACCTCGGTAAACCCGCCAAGCCTTTGGTAAAAGTCGGGAGCGAAGTGAAAAAAGGAGAGCTGATCGGCGCCGCTGACGGATTTATTTCTGCGAATGTTCATGCAAGCACCAGCGGAAAAGTTAAAGCCGTCAAACCACATCCGCACCCGAGCGGTCAATATGCAATGACGGTGTTCATTACTGCCGACGGGAAGGACGAGTGGGCGGAAAGACTCAACACCGATCCTATGGACTGGCACGGGTTGTCAAAAGAAGAAATCATAGGCAAGATACAAAATGCCGGAATCGTCGGTATGGGCGGCGCAGGGTTCCCGACCAGCGTCAAGCTCTCTCCCCCTCCGGACAAGCAGATCGACACCATTATCCTCAACGGTGCCGAATGCGAGCCTTTTCTGACCGCAGACCATCGTCTTATGCTCGAGTCTGCCCGCGAAATCGTCGAAGGACTGGAGATCATCGCTTCACTTTTTTCAGGGCAGGCCAAAGCCTATATCGGTATCGAATCCAATAAAAAAGATGCCATAGGAACCTTATCACAGATTGCGTCATCCAAAGGAATCGAAGTTGTTTCATTGAAAACCAAGTACCCCCAGGGAGCAGAGAAACAGCTCATCAATGCGATTACCGGAAGAACAATCGAGCAGGGCGAACTGCCGTTTGACAAAGGCTGTCTTGTACAAAATATCGGGACAGCGGTTGCCATTTATGATGCCGTCAGCAAAAACAAGCCGCTGATCGAGCGGATTGTAACGGTTTCCGGCCTCGAAATAGGCAAGCCAAAAAACATCCGCGCTGTAATCGGGACAAGTTTCAAGGACATTTCCCGATTCTGCGGGGATCCCAAAGGGAACACCAATCAGATTATCTCAGGCGGTCCTATGATGGGCAAAGCACTGTTCACGCTTGATGTGCCGGTTGTTAAGACCACATCGGGAATTCTGTTCGTCAACAACACAGGTATTGAAAAAGCACGTGAAAGAACCTGTATCCGGTGCGGCAAATGCGTTGATGTCTGTCCGCAGGGCCTTGCTCCGTGGCTGCTTGCAAATGTCGCTCAACTCCGTGAGTTCGATGAAATCCAGCTTCTTGGCCTTGCAAACTGCACCGAATGCGGCAGCTGCACCTATGTCTGTCCTTCGAGACGAGAGCTTGTGCACTGGATAAAATATGCAAAGGCGCTTGTCAATAACCGCCAGAAACGCAAATCAGCTTAAAGGATCAGTATTATTTCTTATGGAATCAGTCAACCTTAAAGTCTCAAATGCGCCATTCGTCCGATCGAAGGACTCTATCGAATCGGTGATGTACAATGTCGCCCTTGCCCTTGCACCGGCAACCGCCATGTCGGTTTATCTTTTCGGCATGAAAGCTCTGGTACTGACGGTAGTATCCATTCTCAGTTGTATCGCTTTCGAATGGCTCATGGACAAGGCAAGAAAAAAGCCGAATTCCTGTTTTGACGGCAGCGCACTGGTTACGGGCCTGCTTCTTGCACTGAACGTCCCCTCCAACCTTCCACTCTGGATGGTAGTAACCGGAGCATTCATTGCCATCGTAGCCTCCAAACATGCTTTTGGCGGACTTGGTTATAACGTTTTCAATCCGGCGCTCGTAGCCAGGGTGTTTCTGCTTATCTCTTTCCCTGCCGCCATGACGAGCTGGCCTGTCCCGTTCTCAGTGGATATGCAGACCGCTGCATCGCCCCTGGGGATTCTGAAAACGGACGGCTTGGACGCTGCACTTGCATCCTTTTCCATCATGGACGGATTTTACGGAACCATGAACGGGAGCCTTGGTGAAACCTCTTTTCTGGCCCTGCTTGCAGGAGCGGCATGGCTATGGTACAAGAAATACATTACCATGTACATCCCTCTCTCCCTGATCGGCTCGGTTTTTCTATTCACCGGTTTGTTTTATCTGATCGACCCGACCACCTATGCATCACCGACATTTCATATGGTTACAGGCGGGTTGATTCTCGGCGCATTCTTCATGGCGACAGACATGGTCACCTCTCCGCTTTCTGTTCGCGGTCAGCTGCTTTTCGGTCTGGGATGCGGACTTCTGACGGCTGTAATCCGCCTTTGGGGAGGGTATCCTGAAGGAATTTCATTCGCCATCCTTATCATGAACTCTTTTGTCCCGCTTATCGACCGCTGGGATCTTAACGACCGAAAAGCATTACAAACAAAGAAGCCGGAAACACCATGAGACCAATAATTATCCTTACTATTGTCGGTATATTGAGTGCCTCCCTGCTTGCTGTCGTGGATGATCTCACACGTGAACCGATAGCCGTAGCCAAAGAACAAATGAAACGAAAAGCTATCGAGCAGATTTTTCCTTTCGCTATCGACAGTCTCAAAACCGTCTCAGCAGAGCAAACGACGTTCTATGAAGCATACAGCCAGGAAAATAAACTTGAAGGAATTGCTGTTGAAACCTCTACGGATGAAGGATACAGCGGCACAATAGAAATTCTGCTCGGAGTCTCCCCCGATCAGAAAATCCTCAATTACAAAGTCCTCTTTCATCGTGAAACCCCGGGGCTCGGCGATAAAATCGACAAATCCAAATTCAAGAAGCAGTTCAAGGGCCGCACGCTCGAAAACACTGACTGGAAGGTTAAAAAGGACGGTGGCGATATCGACGAGATCACAGCCGCTACGATCTCCTGCCGGGCAGTTGCCGATGCTGTCGTCAGAGGTCTTGAATACACTAACGAGCAATACCCTAAATCTTCAGCAGAATGAATGAAGCCCTAAATATTTTCACCAGAGGGTTTGTCAAGGAAAACCCTGTAACCAAAATGCTGCTCGGCCTCTGTCCCGTGCTTGCCGTTACAACATCGGCAGTCAACGGACTCGGCATGGGACTGGCGACAACGTTTGTTCTTCTTGGTTCAAACGTCGTCATCTCCCTGGCATCGAAAGCAATACCCAGTACCGTCAGAATACCGTCGTTTATTCTGGTTATCGCGACATTTGTCACCATTGTCGACCTGTTGATTCAGGCATTTTCACCCGAGCTGAACCAGGCTCTCGGCATCTTTATCCCGCTGATTGTCGTGAACTGTATGATTCTCGGCAGGGCTGAAGCATTTGCCAGCAGAAACGGCCTCTGGTACTCGATTATCGACGCTATCGGTATGGGCCTCGGCTTCACTTTTGCCCTGCTCCTGCTGTCGATACTCCGTGAAGTTCTCGGTTCCGGAACGATATTCAACATCCCGCTTGTCGGCGAAGACGCGAATACGATACTGGTCTTCGCACTTCCTCCCGGTGCATTTGCCGGGCTCGGGCTGATCATTGCCGGATTGAACTCGCTTGAAAAGAAAATGGGAGGTAAGAAATGAACGAAATATCCGGAATTCTGCTCGTTATCGTCAGTGCGATATTCGTCAATAATGTTGTCTTTGCCCGCTTTCTCGGCATCTGCCCCTACCTTGGAGTATCGAGAAAGCTGGATACCGCCCTCGGTATGGGCTTCGCTGTAACCTTTGTCATGACTATCGCCACCGCTATCGGGTACGTTTTGCATTACGGGATACTCGTGCCCTACAAAATCGAGTTCATGCAGACGATCATGTTTATCCTCGTGATCGCCTCTCTTGTGCAGCTTGTCGAAATCGTTCTGAAAAAAGTGAGCAAGTCACTCTACAACTCGCTCGGCATTTTCTTGCCGCTCATTACCACGAACTGCGCTATCTTCGGCGTTGCCCTGATTGCAATACAGGAAGATTACTCGTTTGTCACCTCGGTGGTATTCGCCTTTTTCTCGGCAATGGGCTTTATCCTCGCCATTCTTCTGTTTGCAGGTATCAGGGAAAAACTCGAAGAAGCCGACGTGCCCAAGCCGTTTAAAAACGTCCCGATCGGATTCATTTCAGCAGCGATTCTCTCCCTTGCTTTCATGGGTTTCTCCGGTCTGGTCAAGTAAGAACGTCTTTAAAAAAAACACGAGGCCGTCTCATTGATTGATGATTGAGACGGCCTCTTTAAACAACGCCCATGCAGATTTCAATAATATGATGCTTTTCAGGGTGCTCCTCTGGATTGTTCAGATAGATTTCATAACCCGGTCTCGACATGTCAACCTCCAGGCCGTTTTTCTTCATCCATTCCGCCACGGCGTTCCATGCCAGACCGTACTCCTGAGGCCCTGAAAGCTCGGCATGCATGACAACATACTTGCCCCCTTGCAGCACTTTCTTTCGAATATCGCCTTCAACCTCGGCATCATCGGGAATAATCATACAGCATTCGAGTTTCAGCTCGTCGGGCGGCGTGGTGTCAGGATCATCCTGATATGCAGACAGAAAAACCGTTTCGGGCTTTATCAATCCTTTTGGCCCTGCCCATTGAGAGAGCTTTTCAAACAACCGGGCAAAGATCTGCTTATCGGCAATGTAGTTGCCGGTAAAAGCAACATACGCAACCGCTTTTTCTCCCAGTTCCCTGATTTCGGGTTCATCGAATTTCATAGTCTTCCCCTCCTAATTTTATTATGCATGGCATCTTTTCAAGATACAACTATTCAAAACAGGCTTCCCGTTTTTCGTAGGCATCGATTGCAGCCTGCAATATCTTTCCCGCCGGCTACACATCACTCGAATCACCCAACTGCATGAAACCTGCCCCTTTGTATCTCAGCTACCTAGGCAACTACGGCATGATACTGCGAACACTATTGCCTGAAGAAAGTGGCGGGGACGTTGATCCGCTGGACTTTATTGTCCTTAGCCCGGCTGTTCCCAAGGGTACTGTTCTAAAAGCACTGCTTGCCGGTGTGATCAGTTTTTCCCTTTCATCATTCCATACTCCTCACCGACAAGACCGTGCTTGTAGGTTGTCGCTCTGTGTCCCTGGCCTTCACCGGAATTCGAAGCCACTGGATTTTCTACCGGTGCCGTAATTTTGAACCCGGCCTTTTCCCTTCAATTCATCCAATGGACGGTCAACTAAAAAATAGAAGTAGCAAATACCTTGCAACATCTGGTCACGTACGGATTCGGACGGCCCCTTGAGTATCTCCTGGGGAAGCAATTCCGTTGAACGGTCAATGTAATCGTAGTATTCAGATAAACTCTGGGCAGGATTGGTGTTACGGTCAGGATTATTTTTTTTTGCTTTTGCAATTGATGTCTCAAGCATTTTGCCGATTTCAGGCTACTCATTTAAGCAATGAATACCTCTTGCTCAGGTATCACATAGCAGAAAACAGCAAAGGTGCTTC
>JAKSDB010000246.1 GCA_022360415.1 Chlorobiales bacterium | reverse complement strand
GGTTGTACCGCTATTCGAAACCGTCTTTACGGATAACGAGTTTGATACGTACAAAGAAGTGGTCAAAACGAAAACCACGGCAGGGAGGAAAGCAACAACAACGGTGGAGCTTAAGAAGGCGTACCGGAACTGGCGCACGTACCAGTTTTCTGATCATTATCCAATGTGGGTGAGGCTTCAGACAGACAGCAGCGAGGCGTACCTTCAGCGTTTTCTTTAAGCCAGCGGGTATCGCATAACTATATAATCTTGGTTGGAATGTTGTGCTGGAACTATGGTCTGGCATCCACCTACATACATGAGCTTGCCGAATCTGGCGGGCAGACACGTGGGTCTGCCCCTACAAAAAAAGCATATAACTGTTTGTCCGGTCAACTTTACCACAGAGGGGCGAAAGATTTTTCGCCCCTACATTTCAACAAATCCCTGACTTCTGAATTGCTGAAACTTATGGGCGCCTCTCTTTATTGTCATGAGCGGTTCAAGTGCAAGGCGAACGGGGCACAGAAACCGGAGTGTACACTGAGTACATGAGGATTTCGAGCACCGCTCAACGAAGCAATTGAAGCGCGGAATAAATAAAGAGAGGCGCCCCTACTTCTTTCCTTTCTTCGCTTCAAGCGGCGGACAGCCGCCATGTGATGCGTAACTGATGTAGCTGCCGTCGGGGAATGGCACCAGCTCGATCTTGCCGCAGGGGTTTTCGCGGTTGAGCCATTTGATGAAATCGCTGTGGATCCATTTTTTGAAGTCGCCCTGAAATCCCTGACCGTCAGGATACATGGCGATGAACTGCTTGAACAGCTCGTTGGTGAATGCCGCTTCCTGCCCGCCAGCCTTCCAGGTTTTCGTACCTTCTTTACACAGGCCCGAGTCTACATCGGCAAGACTGCACAGGTCGCTCTTTTTGGTGAGATAACCGCAATGGCTGCCTTTTTTCACGTTGGCAACTACAGCCCATGAGCTGCTGCCTTCAGGCGCAAGCTGGGAAAACTCGGTTGTTTCGCCGGGATTCGGCGACCATGCCGGAGGATCGGAATCCTTCAGACAGGCACTGTCGCATTCCCCGATCATCAT
>JAKSDB010000383.1 GCA_022360415.1 Chlorobiales bacterium | reverse complement strand
GTGCGGCAGCATGACGGTACCGCGAACCACCTGGTCAGCGTGACGCGGATCGACCCCCAACCTCATTGCAACGTCAACAGAAGCATCGAACTTGTTGACATCGCTGATCTCTTTGAGAAGCTCTACGGCCTGCGACAGCTCATATTCACTCTGAGCAGCTACTCTCTCTGAAGCGTTTTTATATTTTTTTCCTGCCATTGTGTATTATTCTTGCAAGTGGTTAAAAAAACGACCCGACGGTCTCCCACAATCATGACCCAAAGCCGAAAAAGCTCAGCCCTCTACGACGATCCCCATACTTCTTGCCGTACCCCTCACCATCTGCATCGCCCCCTCGATATCGAAAGCGTTGAGATCCGGCATTTTCAGCTCCGCTATTTTGCGAACCTGCTCTTCGGTTACTTTTCCAACCTTGTTCTTGTTCGGCTCCCCTGAACCTTTCTGCAGCTTGGCCTCCTTGAGCAACAGAACCGCAGCCGGAGGTGTCTTGGTGATAAATGTGAACGATTTATCGGAAAATACCGTAATCACAACCGGAATGATGGTTCCCGCCTGCGACTGGGTCTTTGCATTGAACTGCTTGCAGAACTCCATGATATTCACGCCCTTCTGACCAAGAGCCGGTCCCACGGGCGGTGCAGGATTGGCACCACCTGCCGGAATCTGCAGCTTAATAAACCCAACTACCTTTTTTGCCATACAACATCACTGTTTCAACAGCTGAAATAATACTCAAGCCGTGTTATTGGGAAATTGATTTAACCTGTGAAAAATCAAGCTCGGTAGGAGTGCTTCGTCCAAAAAAGTTAATCATAACCTTGACCTTCATTCGTTCGGTGCAAACCTCGTGCACAACCCCGATCAACGAACTGAAAGGACCGTCTATTACCTTGACGGAATCACCGACACGGAACGGAGCTTCGACAACGGAACGCTGCTCGACTGTGCCACCGGGTTCAAGAATTTTTTCAACTTCGTCAGGTCTTAGAGGAGTAGGAACATCATTAACTCCCAGAAAACCCATGACCGAAGGAATATCCATTATCAGGTTCTTGGTCTGCTTGTCAAGTACTGCTTCGATAAGCACATAGCCTGGAAAAGCATTCTTGGTCAGGCTCCTTTTTTTACCGTTCTTGACCTCGACAAACTTCTCATAAGGAACATAGACCTGCAGAATTTTATCTCCCAGGGCCTGACGCTCCACTTCAAGCTCGATTCCTTCCTTAACCTTGCGCTCGTGACCGGAATAGATCCTCAACGCATACCAGCGAGGTTTCGGAAATCCCTGAATATCCTGCTCCTTTGCCGTTTCACTCATCCTGTCTCAGCTTCTCTTTTTACAACAAATTTCCGATAAACGAGTTTATAATCCAGTCCACAACAAACGTAAATATGGCAAGCAACCCGGAGACGGTCAGAACAACAACAGTCAGATCACGGGTATCTTCAGGACTCGGCCAGGCAACCTTTTTCATCTCATTGACGACATCCTGATAATACTGGACAACCTTGTCGAGATACTTCTTCATATGCTGCCTTCCAGAATAAACTGTCTTTTTCGCTTTACCCCTCTACTGCACGTCAGGAGGGACTCGAACCCCCAACCTGCGGTTTTGGAGACCGCTGCTCTACCAATTAAGCTACTGACGTCTGCATAACCACACGAGCATCTGAGCTGATGACCGGACTTGAACCGGTGACCTCTTCCTTACCAAGGAAGTGCTCTACCGACTGAGCTACATCAGCCTGGCTACCAGAAAACCCTGAACGTGGGTAGGGAAGGATTCGAACCTCCGAAGACATATGTCGACAGATTTACAGTCTGTTGCGTTTGACCGCTTCGCTACCTACCC
>JAKSDB010000006.1 GCA_022360415.1 Chlorobiales bacterium | reverse complement strand
GGTTCTGGAGGAGATTGCCACGGTCGGTGCCTTCGAGGAGAAATCCGGGACTGGGATCGCCTTTCAGATCGCGATCGAAGATGCGGTTGGGCTCTCCCATCAGATCGCGGAGATCAAGCAAGAAATCGAGGATCAGATATGAGCGATAACGCGAGTGGCGCCGCCAAGGACTCGCAGACGTGGAAGTACAACACCGTCCGCGATGTCATGACGCCGATGCCGGTGCCCATCGACGGCATGGCGACCGTTCGCGATGCACTCAACAGGATGCGGGAGAATCAGGTGCGCGCGCTCGTGGTGCAGCGACGCCGGCCGGGAGACGAATACGGCATCGTTGTCGTCTCGGACATCGCCAACAAGGGGATCGCACGAAATCGCTCGCCGGATCGGGTGAACGTCTATGAGGTCATGTCGAAACCCGTTCTGACCGTGAACGCAGATATGGAGATCAAATATGCCATCCGACTGCTCGGTCGGTTCGGGTTGTCCCGCGGGGTCGTGATCGATCAAAACGATGCGGTCGGTTTCGTGACGCTCATGGACATGGTTTTCCGGTTCTACGATCACGAAGATGCCCGACTGCGAAAGGTCAGCAAGTAAGCCACACGATGCCTCAGCTCAACGATATGCCGCGGGTAGCCCTCGTCACCGGCGGCGCGGCACGGATCGGCCGCGCCATTGCCGAGGCGTTGGCCGCCGACGGCTGGGCGGTGGCGGTGCATCACAGGGATTCGGGGCAGGCGGCCGACGAGCTGGTTGCCGATATCGCGGACCATGGCGGGCGCGCGGTCGCGCTCCAAGCGGACTTCCGCGACGAAGCTCAAGTTGCGGCCCTGGTTGGGCGTGCCGTGGACGCGCTGGGACCGGTCGGGTGTCTGATCAACAATGCGGCCGTATTCGACTATGACGATCTGCGCGGCGCGACCCGCGCAAGCTGGGATAGTCACATGGAGGTCAACCTTCGAGCGCCCTTCGTGTTGACCCAGGCATTCGCGGCCGCGTTGCCGGAGCGCACGCAGGGCTGCATCATCAATATGATCGATCAGCGGGTATGGAGCCTGACGCCGTATTTTTCGTCCTACACGGTGAGCAAGGCGGGGCTCTGGACACTCACACAAACCACGGCCCTGGCCCTCGCGCCGCGTATCCGCGTCAACGCAATCGGGCCCGGGCCCGCTCTCCCAAGCGCGCGTCAGACCGCTGAGCAGTTCGCGGCGCAATGCGCGCGAACGCCACTCGGCCGCGACACGCCACCGGCGGAGATCAGCGCCGGCATACGCTTTATCCTTGCGGCACCGTCGCTGACCGGGCAAATGATCGCCCTGGACAGCGGCCAGCATCTTGGCTGGACGATGCCGTC
>JAKSDB010000214.1 GCA_022360415.1 Chlorobiales bacterium | reverse complement strand
GCAATGTCCTTGCCTACTTCTGTCCCGAGGTCGAGCAGGTTATAAGCGATATCGCCCCGTGATTTATTCAGCATGTCGACGATATTGATGCCGGAGTCGGCAAGCACCGAGGTGATCTGGCCAACCATATTTGGGATATTCGAGTTGGAGATTGCTATTCTCGATGCACCTGCTCTGGGCATTTTCATTTCAGGGAAGTTGACCGAGTTGGTAATGTTGCCGTTTTCGAGGTAGTCCTGTATCTGGTCGGCAACCATGACGGCACAGTTTTCTTCCGCCTCGAATGTCGACGCTCCGAGGTGCGGCAGCGAGACAACGCGAGGATGGTTTTTGTTCTCGTTTGTGGGGAAGTCATTAATGTAAGCATACAGTTTCCCCCCGTCAAGAGCCTTGATTACTGCATCATCATCGACAATCCCTCCCCGTGCAAAGTTCAGGACAATGGCATTCTGCTTCATGTGTTTGATGCGCTCGGCATTGAGCATCTTCTTGGTGGCATCGATAAGAGGAACATGGAAGGTAATGTAGTCGGCTGCAGAAAGAAGTTCTTCAAAGCTGAGAGCTCGTTCCACTTCAGCAGACAGTTTCCATGCGTGCTGAATCGTGACGGTAGGATCGTAACCGATGACTTTCATGCCGAGAGCAATAACTGCATTGGCTATCTGACCGCCAATTGCCCCGAGGCCTATAACACCGAGTGTTTTGCCCGGCAACTCGGTGCCGACGTATTTTTTCTTTCCTGCTTCAACAGCCTTTGCGATCGCCGCATCATCTCCTTCGAGGTTTCGGGCATAATCCCAGGCTTGGGTGAGGTTGCGGCTCGCCATCAACAGGGCAGCAACAACCAGTTCCTTGACGGCATTGGCATTGGCTCCCGGAGTGTTGAACACGGGAATACCCATTCCGGTCAGTTTTTCCACTGGAATATTATTGACCCCCGCACCTGCACGACCGACCGCTTTAAGTGTTTCGGGGATTTCCATTTCGTGCATTTTGAAAGAACGCAGCAGTATGGCGTCAGGGTGTACAATTTCGGAGGCAATCTCGTATTTGTCCCTCGCCAGCCGGTCAAGCCCGGCAACGGAGATATTGTTTAGCGTTAAGATCTTGAACATGTCGAGTAGATGTTAACCGTTTTTTTGTTCGAATTCCTGCATGTAATCTATCAGTGTATCGACTCCTTCTTCGGGCATGGCATTGTAAATGCTTGCTCGCATGCCCCCTACGGAACGGTGTCCTTTCAGTGTCAACAGGCCTCTTTTTGTCGCTCCTGAAAGGAACTCCGCATCAAGGCCGGGATCGGCCAGCGTGAAGGGGATATTCATCCAGGAACGGGCATTTTCGGCAACAGGATTGGCATAGAATCCTGAATCGTCGATTGCAGCGTAGAGTTTTGTTGCTTTTCTCCGGTTTATTTCCGCCATTGCAGAAAGCCCGCCCCGGTCTTTGAGCCATTCAAAAACAAGGCCGGCAATATACCAGTTGTAGGTGGGCGGTGTGTTGTACATGGAGCCGGAATCGGCATGGGTGGCATAGTTGAACATGGTAGGTAAACCGTCAGCAGGATTGCCGATCAGATCTTCACGGATAATAACGATGGTCAGGCCGGAAGGTCCGATATTTTTCTGTGCACCGGCGTAAATGATTCCGAACTTTGAGACATCGACAGGACGGGACAGTATGGTCGATGACATATCCGCAACCAGCGGAATTTCTCCTGTTTCAGGTACATAGTCGAACTCGACCCCTCCGATGGTCTCGTTAGGCGTGTAGTGTACATATGCGGCATCAGCATCGAAGTTCAGGTTTTCCTGAACGGGGACGGTTGTGAAATTATCTCCCGAGGTATCGCCTGCCGAATTCACGTTGCAAAAACGTTTGGCCTCGGCAATCGCTTTTTTCGACCACATGCCGGTATTGAGATAGTCTGCATTTTTTTTGTCTCCCAGCAGGTTGAGCGGGACCATTGCAAACTGGCTCGATGCACCGCCCTGAAGGAAAAGCACCTTGTAGTTGTCAGGGATCGCCAGAATCTCACGCAGGTCTTTTTCCGCTTTTTCCGCGATGGAGACAAACTCTTTGCCTCTATGGCTCATTTCCATTACGGACATTCCCGAACCGTTCCAGTCCAGCATCTCTTCACGGGCACGTTCGATTACCGCAGTCGGCAGCATCGCCGGGCCTGCACTGAAATTGAAGTTTCTTGCCATGCTTGGGTGTTTCTTCTTTGTGTTTTAGTTACTACATAACTTTTTCAGGGAAGCTGTTCCTCCATGATCTGTGACAATCTCCAGGTCATTTTTACTTGCGACAGGAGGGTACGTTGATCCCCGCAGCTTTAATGGAATGCTGTAATTTAAAAACATTCAATAACTTTCAGTATTCAATCTTCTCCAATTTCTCTATTTCAAATCATTGAAGATGACCGGTACAGAGCAGCAGCCGACGGGTAAATACAGGGCGTATCAGGCCGAGCTTGAGCAGGAGAAGCTGTCGAACAACCAGGCAAGGGTACAAAGGGCAGAGTACGAGCTTCGGCTGATGCATAACAGCAGGTTTATCGAAATCAACGGCATTGTTCATCATTATCAGGTTTCAGGACCGGAAGATGCAAAAGAAACGGTTTTGCTGGTCCATGGATGGGACTGCTGGTGGATGTGGTGGCATCATGTTATCAGGGAACTGAATGAGAAGGGTATAAGGACCATTGCCTATGATCTCAAGGGACACGGCTGGTCAGATCCGGATTCCGGGCAGGACTATTCTATTGCCTCGTTTTCCAACGACCTCGCAGAAATCGTAAGAAAGCTGGAGCTGAGAGACTTTCATATTGCGGCTTTCTCTTTCGGCCCTTTTGTGGCAGTCGATTATGCCGGAAAAACGAAAGATAGAGTCAAATCAATAGTATTCTATAATTTTGGATTTCTTCCCAATAATGCGCTTCTCGAACGTTTTGCCCCCGCGGTCCTGACCTTTACCTTCAATAAAGCACTGAGAAAGATTCATTGGTGGCAGCCGATCTATGCCTACGCAAGGATTGTGTTGACGAAAAACCCCATTTCCTTTCACGATATCATGATCGGGGTAAAAAGCCTTGAGCTTTGCTGTCCTGAAGTGATTGAGAAAACAACCAGGCAGATTACCTCGCGCGGAGTAACCCGGACCCTGCCCGGGATTGTAAAAAAAATTGATATACCCCTTTTGTTCGTGGCAGGGGACGGGGATACTATCATGAGAAGCAAGAACACCCGTAAACTGCAGGAATATGCAAAACGCGGTTCCTATGTCTGTGTTCCAAGGTGCGGTCATCTTATTACACTTGAACTCCCTGAAAAAGCAGCAGAACTGATTGTCGGTCAGATGCGTTCGGTGAAAGGAATGTTGTGATTCAGGGAGTACATGATGCCGCAGGAAAACCGCTTTGAGGAACGATACGCAAAGGGAGATATCCCCTGGGATATTGGCAGAGTCGATGCCAATCTTGTGGAACTGGTTGAGAACAGACCGGTGGGAAACTGCCGGGCGCTTGATATCGGGTGCGGTACGGGAGACAATTCCCTATGGCTCGCCAGACGGGGATTTGAGGTTACAGGACTGGATAACTATCTTCCCTCATTACCTATTCACGAATCCTTCTTGATTTTCCAAGAATAAGCCTAACTTACAGCTGTTTTTTACAACAAGATGAAGCTATTAACCATGACCATGAACAAGGACTTCAAAATATACAGGGAAGGGGACAGGTTTGTTTTTGAAAGGGTTGTCTATCCAAAGCTCAAAGGGCTCATATCGAAAACCGTCACCGACAATCCGCTCAGCAATCCGGACAGCTGCCCGACCGAGGAAGAAGACCCGAAGGACGTCTGTCTTGCCGAAGAAGTTGAACTGCTGGAAGAGTGTTCCGACGAGGCGGCCATAGACAAGGCCATCCAGGAAGCCGGGGAGTATATCATTGGTTATTTCTTCGACACCAAAGGTCTGGAATAACCTGAAGGGTCAAGGAATGCCGGGTTCTGCTGGTGCCCTTATTTTTTCGGTTCCCAATAGCACCTCTTCGGAGAAACAATCAATTCCTCTTCTTTGAGGGCTTTCATCGCCTTGTCGACATCTTTGCGGTCCAGACCGCTTTTTTCCGCGACCTGTCCCGCACTGAGCGGTTTACCTTCTTTGTTCATTACTTCAAGAACGGTATCTTTTGCTTCCATGGTGATTTTTCGGTTGTGTTAGTGGTAAGCTGTCTTGTTAACATGATTCCATGTAACTTCCGATGACCGGAAATAGTGCCCCGGCTGTTTTTTTCTTGGGCATTTCATGTATTGTCAACCTAAACAGGTCTTTGTTATGAAACGTTTCCTGTCCGTTTTGCTGCTGCCTGCAGCGGCACTTGTTTTGATACTCTTTGCCGGGTGTGCAAAGGAAAAACCGGAATCGATAGAACCGGGTGAACCGGTAACGGATATTGATGGAAACGTTTACAGAACAGTGAAGATAGGCGACCAGGTATGGATGGCTGAAAATCTTGCTGTAACGCGTTATCGCAACGGGGACGCTATTCCCGGAGTAACCGAACTGGAAGAATGGGTTGTCCTTGAAAACGGAGCGTGGAGCGAGTACGACAACGATCCGGAAAAAGGGAAAGTCTACGGCAAGCTTTACAACTGGTATGCTGTCAACGATCCTCGCGGTCTCGCGCCCGAAGGGTGGCGCGTTCCGACAGAAGAGGACTGGCGCAAACTCGAGCAGCATCTCGGGATGAAGCAGGAGGAGACCGGGGAAGTGGAGTTCCGTGGCAATGAGCAGAATGTCGGTGGCAAGCTGAAGAAAACCGGAACGGAGAACTGGAAGGAGCCGAACACCGGAGCGACGAATGAAACCGGCTTTTCGGCTGTTGCGGGCGGGTACCGCGACAACGACGGCCCGTTCAATTTCTTCGGCAGGTATGCATCGTTCTGGACGGACACCGAGGCTGAAAACGGACGGGTCTGGTTCCGCGGGCTCACAACCAGTGAAACGGGTGTCTACCGCTTCAGCTTCAACAGAAAGTGCGGCTTTTCGGTACGCTGCATCAAGGAGCAAGCCCCTGTATTTTCCGCTGAGGAAAGTTAATGCTTTAGACCTTGGTCAGGAATCAGCTGTTTCGTGTCGCGTAGCTTCGGAATCCCCATATGCAGAGAACGACCGAGACGGCGGCGCCGATCCACGACGCTGAAAGCGGTACAAGAAGTGTGTCGACTGTGACGACGGTCTGGGTAACCAGCACGCGATACAGGTGAAGCAGTGCCACGAGGCCGAAAAGAATCGAAGAAACAAGAGCATATGTCCCGCCACCCCGGATTCCCCACGCGGCAAGACACAGCGTAACGCCAAAGACGATCCAGGAACGTGCGACCGGAAGCATATAGTCACCGATGAATACATCCCATCCCGTGAGGGCGCGCGCAAGGTGGAGAAGCGCGACCAGCCCAAAGAGTATTGCGGAAACGAGGGCGTAGGTTTTCTTCATGACGTTCTCCTGTTTTTGTGAATTTCCCGGCCAATTCCACCATGCGGGAATTTTCTGCCGAAGTCGAGCTGTCTTATTATCAGAAAGGGTATTCCGATCACAATCAGCAACAGAAATATGCTTTGAAAAAAACGTCTCATTTTCTCGGGTTTTCCTGGTAAGGGTGAGTACCGGCTACAATATACTTCTATTTTTCTTTTCATGCTTTCTCCGGCAACGATCTTGTAACAGTTTTACATATTTCCCTTCTCACGTTTGCTGTGTGACGTCTTTAACCTATTTTTACAAAGGAAAAGAAAGCAAGTAGAGCGTTGATCCGGTTAACAGTAGGGCGCCTCTATTAATTTGCTGCGCACCATGATTACTTCGTTGATCGGTGCTCGAAATCCTCATGTACTCCGTGTACACTGCGGTATCTCTGGCTCCGATCGCCTCGTAGCGCTCGCGACAATTTATAGAGGTGCCCGGTAATGGAGGGTGCGAAATGCATGTGGTTTTAGGACTCCATCTTGACGGCAAGCACAGCTGGAAAAAGCGCAATGCCATCAACAGGTTCCTGCTCGGGCCGTCGGGGCTGCTTTCGCAGCTCGAGCTCTATCTCGGGCTGTCCGCCAAGCGGCCCGCCGAACTGCAGCGGGTGATTGTATTCAGGAGCATCCTGAAAAGGGTCGATAACGGACAACGGTTTTACAGCAGATCGATGAAGGTCGATGAGATCGGCGTGGCGGCAGAGCTCCTTGGATGGCGGGATGAGCTGTACCTGCATGGATGGAATGGACGGTTCAGGGAAAAGCCTGGACAGGGAAGGCTTGCCGACCTTGCCGATGTTGAAGCGGCAGTGCTCGAGGAAGGGTTTCCTCCCGGTAACGGCGAAAGGCTCGCGGCAGTGGCAGACGCTCTGCAGTCACTCCGTACGCCGGTTTCATCCCTTGAGCTGCTCGAACCGCTTGAACGCCATCCTCCCCGCTGGCAGGAGGTGATCCGCATGTTTCCCTACAGCATTTCAAACACGTTTGAAAGACCGAACGCGGGTCGGGGAACAGATCTTCATGCCCTGCAGCACCGTCTGCTTTTCCCCGGTTCCGGCGTTGAGCAGCCGGATATCGATGCCGACGGAACAATTGCTGTTTTTGCTGCCGATACACCGCTCGCAGCGGCATACAGGGCAGGACGGGAGCTGCTCTTGAAGCAGGGCGACAAACTTCTTGTTGAGGGAGGTGAAGGAGCCCTGCTCGATGACGTTCTGGAAGCACAGGGTTTGCCGGGACAGGCTGTAAAACGGGAAAAGGCAAGCATGCCTTTTCTACAGCTTCTTCCTCTTGCCCTGCGTCTTTTGAAGCAGCCCCTCGACGTTGATGCCCTGTTTTCGTTTCTGAACCTACCCCAAGAGCTGAATCCTCTCGATCATATCCTGTCTGAACGGCTTGCCCGTGTCATTGCCGTCCGGCCGGGAATCGGCAGCAGGCAGTGGGAGGAAACTTTGCGTGATTACCGGCACTCGAAAGGCAAAAAGACCGCCAGTGCTGTTGAAGATCTGGAGCAGTGGGTTGAAAGTGGAAAATCACGGCACGATGAGCCCTCCCCGTTGCATGAAGTTGCCGCATGTGCCGAAAGGGTGAAGCTGTTTTTCTCCCGAAAAACGGAAAACAAAAAAGAGGATGAGTTATCGAAAGTCTTTTCTGCCGGCTTTGAACATGCTTCTGCTGTCCTGGAGGCAGTCAATGCGCTCGTAAGCCAGGGTGAGCGGCAGATCGGCAGGTACCAGATCGACCAGCTCCTTGAGCTTGCTGAAGGTGTTGTCGGGAACTTTGAGCAAAGAGAAGCGGGGAGCATGCCCGATACCGCTCATCCCGGGGCTGTCTGCGAAGCGTTTTCGCATGTTGTCTGGTGGTGGGCGGCCTCGCCGCAGATGGAGCAGGGAGTTCCCTGGTCGGCGGGCGAGCGGTTGTTTCTTGAAAAGGAAGGGGTTGGTTTCCCGTCTCCGGAGAAAATGCTTCAATGGCAGGCGGATGACTGGCTGAGGCCAATCCTTGCTGCACGTGATTCGTTTACCCTGTTTCTTCCGCCCGAAGGCGAAGAAAGGCACCCTGTCTGGTTTGAGATTGCATCCATTGCCTCGTCAGTTCCCGCTGTTCAGGTCGAGGACGCTCTCTGTTACGATGAGGCGAAAAGCAAGAAAATACCGGGACTGGAACTGCCCGGCAAAAAGCCTTGCTGGCGGCTTCCGGAAGGAGTAAGTATGCCCGGGAGACCTTTTTCTCCGACATCGCTTGAGACGTTCATCAACGCGCCTTCAGTCTGGTTTCTGGAACATGTCGCGAAAATAGGGATGAAAAGTGATTTTGCAATGAGCGATGGTCCAAGGCTTTACGGAACGCTTGCCCATCGGCTGGTGCAGGAGCTTGCAAACCGCTTGCAGGAAGGAATGGATACCGTGTCACACCTTGATGACTGGTTTGACCCCTTTTTTTACAAGCTGGTGCAGACCGAGGGTGCGGTGCTTCTGATGCCCGGCAGGGGGGCGGAACTTGAAAACCTGCGCCTTCGCATCCGCCTTGCCGTCGACCGCCTTTTGACGCTGTTGAAGGAGCAGGGTTCCGGGGACATTCATGCCGAGCAGCCTCTGCAAGGTTCACTGCCGGGTTATGTGATGAAAGGACGGGCGGATCTTCTTCTTGTCGACCGCAACGGTGAACCGTCGGTTATCGATCTGAAATGGGGCAGTGCGGACAGGTACCTCAAAAGCCTCCGGCAGGGAACGCATATTCAACTGCTGGCCTATGCGGCGATGGTCGTGGAGAACGGCGAGAAATGCTGGCCGGCTCTGGCTTACTATATCATGAAAAACTCCCGGATGCTTGCATCGAGGAATGGTTTTTTCACCTTTGGAGAAGCGCTGAGGACAGAGGACGATGAGCCGTCTGAAGCGTTGTGGCTTCGCGTGCTCGAAAGCTTTACGTGGCGATTGAACCAGATAGAACAGGGCATTGTCTCCGTCGGGGGAGCTGAAACGGAGGACAATCTGCCTGACCTTTCGCCTCCATCATCGGGGATTGCGCCAAGTGCCGTTGACGATCCGTACAACCCCTACCGTTTTCTTGAAGGATGGGAGGAGCACCGATGAGAAGAAAGGCAATCACCTTTATCAGCGCAGGTGCCGGTTCAGGAAAAACCACCCGCCTGACGGACATTCTCGTGGAAAAACTGCTGTCCGGAGAGGCCAAGCCGGACGGGATCATCGCGACGACATTTACAGTCAAGGCTGCTGCGGAACTGAAAGAAAGGGTGCGGGTCAGGCTTTTTGAGGAAAATCGTCATGACCTTTCGGTCTCGATTGCCGAGGCGCAGATAGGAACGGTTAACAGTATATGCGGTGGCTTACTGAAACGTTTTGCCTTCGAGCTCGGGCTCACCATGGTTCAAAAGGTGCTTGACGAGCACGCGGCGAAAGAGCAGCTTTCCCGGGCATTCGACGGAGCGGCAGGGATGGAAACGATCACGGCGCTTGCCGAAAGGCTTGGTTTTAACAGTCAAAGACCTGATGCCAAAAACTGGAAAGATCATATTAAGGCGATTATCGATCATGCCCGGTACAACAATGTCGTGGTGGAACGGCTCGAAGAGTTCGCCCGTGCTAACGCGGATGAGCTGCTTGCCCTTTTTCCCGAGCCAATGGAAGAAAACCTTGAGGAGCAGGTGCTTTCGGAAATAGCTTCTTTGAAAAAAACGATTGAAAAAGACCTGCTTGAGACGCCGCGGAAAAACACCCAGCGCTATCTCGAAGCACTCGATACGTTCGGGCATTCTCTCAGAAAAGGCAGCTTTGCCTGGAAGGACTGGCTGAAAACGGCAAAAGCGAAACCGCGAAAAGACCTCCATCCTGTCACTGAAATACTTGAGCAACTGTGCCGCCGCGTAGCTGGTCACCCTCAGCTGCACAAGGATATCCGTGAGTACCTGTCGGGAGTGTTTTCAATTGCCGGAAATGCCCTTGGCATGTATCAGAAGCAGAAGCAGGGGATGGGTTTTATTGATTTTGCGGACCAGGAAGCGGGTCTGCTTGAAGGACTGGATAACCCGCAGGTCAGGGATTATCTGAAGGATAAACTCGACCTGCTGCTGGTTGACGAGTTCCAGGATACCAGCCCGATCCAGCTCACTCTTTTTCTCAAACTTTCAGCCCTTGCCCGCCAGACCTACTGGGTCGGAGACGTCAAGCAGGCGATTTACGGTTTTCGGGGGGGGGACGCTCGTCTGATGAAGGCGGTGCTGGAATATCTGCCCGAAGGCAACAGGGAAGTGCTCGACAGGTCGTGGCGGTCGGTCCCGTCGCTGGTAAACGCTGTCAATGCGATTTTCACCGACGCATTTTCATCCATGGCCGCACCGGAAGAGGTCTTGCTCGAAGCCCAACGCGAAGAACATCCGTCGCAGGTTTCCTGTTTCCACTGGGATATTGGGGCAGGGAACCAGGAGCAGCAGTACGGAGCAGTCGCGGCGGGAGTGCTCAGGCTGATTGATGAGGGGTACGAGGCGTTTG
>JAKSDB010000333.1 GCA_022360415.1 Chlorobiales bacterium | reverse complement strand
CTGTGCATCGGAATTACGGGGTGCTGCGCAGTTTCTAATGACTGTCCCGAAATCCCTGTTGAAATATATCTCGAATGCTCGCTTGTTTACGAGGCTTCTTACAACCCGGGATGTCCTGTACTCTTCGAGCGGTACAACAGCCCGGCGATGAGGCTGACACCAGTACACTTTGCCGTCGCCAGGATCGGCCATCGGGAAATAGCCGTGAAGATATGCCCGGATGATTTCATCGGCCTTGAGCATCAATCGTTATACTTTTCATCAGGATAATGTCCGGTCTCTTCAGCTGACGGCAAGACAGTCGGCCCAGGCAGCCTCGACATAATCAGGCAGATCGTCCCATTGCCCTTTTGTAACCCACTCGGCAATATAGTTTACGGTCCTGCTGTAACCCATTGGCTCACGGTTCGGTTTCTGCAGCCACTCCCTGAGAATGTCGCCATCGAGCGAATGCATGGTCATGCCGAGGGAAAGCTCCTCGATAGCCAGAGCGTTCGATTCCTGTTCGATCTGTCCGTCAAGAGGTCTTACCAGCAGTTTTTTTCCGAGATGCAATGCCTCCCCGGGCAACTCGAACCCCGCGTTGCAGACAACCCCGCCGCACTCCTGAAGGTCGCGCAGAAAGCCTTCACGTGAGTAACCTCTGAAGCGAAGATGGCCCTGGTCACGGTCTTCTCTGGCCTTACCGTATATGTAAAATTCATGGTCTTCGAAAGGCACGAGGAATGCTGTGACATCCTCGACCTCCTCGAAGGGAAGATAGACAAGCACTTTGCCGCCTTTCACCTTAAGCTCATCGGTCTCATAAAGACTCGGCGGAATCACCGGAGGAAAAATGGGCTGGTTAAAATGATGCCAGTGCAGACCCGCATTGTACCGCGCCGGAGCAAAGTTCAGCAAGGTATAGCGTTCAAACACGTTGCCTCTGGCCACAGGAACATCATAGCGAAAAGCGTACTGGTGACCAAACCCGATAGAGGGAATGTTCCGTACTCTTGCAGCCATGGATGTTACCGGCTCAAAATCGGTAACAATGAGGTCTATTCCGTTGATATCCAGAGCAAACACATCCGACATCAGCTGCACAAAATCAAGCTGGAACATGGTTTCGATGTAATTCATTTTTCCGCGATAGGTCACAAGCGTGAAGCCTTTCAGAACCCTGTAAGGAGAAAAAACCTCGATTTCCTTCAGTTCCTCTTCCCTTCGACCGCTGATGACCACATCAACCTCATGCCCGAAGTCACGCAGGCTCGTAACCAGTTCCCTGCTTCGGCTTATATGACCATTTCCCGTTCCCTGAACACCAAAAAGGATTTTCATACTGGAGAATTTTCTCTGAGTTGAGCGATCGCTCCAAAGTTTAATGTTGGCTTCTTTCTGTTATCCTTGTCCCTTTTTACAAGTACTTCCGATACATTTTATCAAATTGTACGGGCGAAAAATTTTTCGCCCCTACCCGCCGTTTCCAAGGATTTGTTTTCCTGTCTGTCTCCCGTTCCACGCATTCTTTCCAGCTGCAAACTGTGAACCGCCGTCTTTCATTCCACGCTGAGATTGGCATACTGCACCATCAGCGTTTTCTCACCCGCATTTCTGAACCCGATCCGGGCTTTCTGCCGGTCGCCTTTTCCTTGTACCGAAAGGACAATACCGGGACCGAACATGGCATGATGCACTCTCATTCCCGATTTCAGGCCGGAAGGCTTGTCACCTTCACCTGCATGCGCTTCTCTGCTCGAAACAGAAGCTTGTCCCGGGCGTCTGCCGTTAAAAAATTGAGGAGGCCGCACCACAGGCGTGTCAGCCTGTGCAGACGGGTTTTTTCCGCCCTCGGTAATCATGAGGCTGCTGTCAATTTCATCGATGAACATGGATTTTATACAGATCTGGGGCTGCCCGTAATGGTAGCGGCTTTTTGCCCAGGAAAGAAAAACTTTCTGCCGGGCTCTCGTTACGGCAACGTAAAACAGTCTCCTTTCCTCTTCAAGCTCATCCGAGTCGTAATAGCTGAGCGGAAAAAGTCTTTCCTCGAGGCCGGTGATGAAAACCACCGGAAATTCAAGCCCCTTGGCCGCGTGAGCCGTCATCAGCGAAACATAATTATCATTGTCCTGGACTTCTTCGTAGTCGGTCGCCAGGGAAATCCCGTTTAAAAAGTCATTCAGACCGTTTGTCCCTTCATTATGGTCGGAAAAATCCCTTGCCATCGACAGCAGTTCCTGAAGATTTTCATGGCGAGCCAGAGATTCAGGGGTGTTTTCCGCCTGAAGCAAGGAAGTAATGCCCGTCGATTCATACAAGGCGGAGAGAACATCATAGACCGAACCCTCCTTTGCGATTCCTTTCAGTTGTTCGATAATAGCCACAAACCCCTGAAGTGCATTGCACAACCTCGCAGGAAAAGAAGCCTCTTCGGCTTTGAGAATAGCCTCATAAACGGAGACGTTATTGACGACCGCATAGTCGCGAAGCCTACTGATACTGACCTCCCCGATTTTTCTTGGCGGGAAATTGATGACCCGCAGAAGAGACTCGGTATCCTGCTCATTACTGACAAACCGGAGATAAGCGACGGCATCCTTGATTTCCTTGCGTTTGTAAAACGACACACTGCCGAAAATCCTGTAAGGAATCCGGTCCATGCGAAAGATATCCTCAAGCACCCTCGACTGGGCATTGGTACGGTAAAAAACCGCAAAATCCCTGTAATCGAGCCCTTTCGTCAGTTTCCAGGTTCGAATGTGCTCCCCGACCTTTTCAGCTTCCCTCTTTTCGTTGAACGATTCGAGCAGCGTTAACGGCTCGCCGTCCTCCTGCCTTGAAACCAGCTCCTTTTCTATCTGCTTCCGATTACGCTTTATAACCCCGTTAGCGGCCTGGAGGATCATCTGTGTACTGCGGTAGTTCTCGACCAGCTTGAACACCGACGCCTCGGGGTAGTCGTCCTGGAAATTCAGAATATTGGTAATATCCGCCCCGCGCCAGGAGTAGATTGACTGCGCATCATCCCCGACAACGAAAATGTTTCGATGAACCGCGGCAAGGGATTTCGCCACAAGGTACTGTGCCCGGTTGGTATCCTGGTACTCGTCTATGAGAATGTAGTGGAAGTAGTTCTGTAGTTGTTCGAGCACGGCCGGCTGAGCATGAAAAAGCTCAAGCGGTTTTATGAGAAGATCGTCAAAATCAAGCGCGTTGCTTTCTTTCAGCTTGCGGGTATAGACTTCATAGATTTGCGCCGTTTTCTGGCCG
>JAKSDB010000017.1 GCA_022360415.1 Chlorobiales bacterium | reverse complement strand
TCCCAGATATCGAGCTTTGTTGAGGAAGCCGCAGGGTTTGAAAGCTTTAGCGTCAATGTAGGTGTTGACGACCAGGGTGCTCTGAGCGGTGTTGAATTTTCATTGGCCTTTGCCGTCCCGGGAACCGGGGGAAAAGTAAGGTTTATCGGAACAGGAAGCAGTCCCGATATACGGAAAACCGCTCTTTTCGATTATTACGGAAACAGTCAACAGCTCGAATACCGTATTACTCCCAAACTTTTTTTTGAAGCCTATCGCTCCTACGGCCTTTTCGGCAACGATGTAACAACAACGAACCTTCTTGAACCACAGGAGACCTTCGGTGTCAGCCTGTCCTTCAGGGAGCGTTTCTATAACTGGAAGCAGCTCTGGAACAGGATTTTGGGAACCGGAGCGGAAAAATAATACTTGCTGCAAGATTTACGATACCGACATTTCACGAGGATTCGTGTACATTGGTATATTGTTCCCGGTCTTGAATCACAATCGGGGGGCCGGGTGAGTATTATATATGTCATTCGACAGCGGCTCTTTCTGCGGCAACCGAATGCCCCGGATAATTGAGGAAGAATCATACACAGCAATGAGTTTAAAAGACAAAAACATTCTTCTTGGTGTTTGCGGAGGGATTGCCGCTTATAAAATACCGATGCTCATACGGCTTCTGAAAAAGCAGGAAGCAAATGTCCGGGTTATCCTCACGCAGGCTGCTACCAGGTTCGTCACCGAACTTACCCTGTCAACCTTGTCACAGGAACCCGTCTTGAAGGATATTTTTCCCGATAGTTCTTCTGTAAAAGAAGACTGGACAAAACATATATCCATGGGAGAGTGGGCTGACGCATACATCATCGCTCCTGCAACAGCAAATACCATCGCAAAGCTGACAGCCGGTATATGCGACGATATGCTCACTGCCTCTTTTCTCACACTTCGCCCTGAGAAACCGAAACTGATATTTCCGGCTATGGATGGAGAAATGTTCGCATCTGCATCCGTCCAGAGAAACCTCGCCTGGCTTTCCGAAAACGGCTGTACCATTATCAACCCGGAAA
Organism: Chlorobiales bacterium; assembly: GCA_022360415.1. Classification (GTDB taxonomy): domain Bacteria; phylum Bacteroidota; class Chlorobiia; order Chlorobiales; family Chlorobiaceae; genus Prosthecochloris. The sequence continues at coordinate 15,479 of JAKSDB010000017.1, read as the reverse complement.
GCGGTGAGCTTGCGTCGGGTCAATGCGGCACAGGACGGATGCCGGAACCGGAAAAAATATCGGAAATGATTGAAACAGCAGTTACAGGTAATCTCGCCGGCTCCACACTTCATGGAAAATCCATAGTCGTAACCGCAGGGCCTACAAGGGAAAAAATTGATGACGTGCGCTTTATTTCGAACTACTCCTCAGGAAAAATGGGTTTCGCTCTCGCGGCCGCTGCTGCCAAAAGAGGTGCTGCTGTAACGCTGATTACCGGCCCGGTTCATCTGCCGACGCCAGCCGGTGTAAACCGGCTGGATGTAGAGAGCGCCAGCGAGATGGACCTCGCAGCAAAAAAACATTATCCTTCCTGTGATATTTTCATCGGAGCGGCAGCTGTAGCAGACTACAGACCAATGAACCATGTAGCCGGAAAAATCAAAAAAAACAGCACTGCCATGGAGATCGGCCTTGTGAGAAACCCGGACGTTCTTGCCGGTTTTTCAAAACAGAAAAAAACACACCAGCTCGCCATCGGCTTCTCGCTTGAAACAGCGGGTAATATAGGTTACGCCATTGAAAAACTGGAACAAAAAAAACTCGACCTGATAGCATACAACGCCTATGATGGTAAAACATCAGGATTTGAGGTAGATACCAACATTCTGACACTGATAGACAGGAACGGCAATGTCAAGGAATTACCCCTGCTGGACAAGCAGGAAGCTGCTGAACGAATGCTCAATGTCGTTGAAAAGCTCATAAGTAGTGGCAAGTGAGAAGTCTCACATGCAAAAAAAATCGGAAACCGGGGTCGGTATCGAATATATTTTTGTACGCAAGCCGGCAGACAGATACAGCTTGAAAACGGTCAACTATTCCAGGACGGAACATCAATAGCTTATTACTCGCAACCTGTCACTCGTTACTATCTGAAAGATGACACAAGGATCTCTTTTTGAGGATAACAGCTCCGCCAATGCAAAAAAGGAACTCCCGGGAAAGTTCAGGGATCTGAACGATCTTTATGAGCACTCAAAAGATTGCACCAAATGCCGCCTTGCCGAAACCCGTAATAATTTCGTGTTTGGAGAAGGAAATCCTGAAGCTCAAATTGTAGTAATCGGGGAAGCCCCTGGAGCGGAAGAGGATGCGCAGGGAAGGCCTTTCGTAGGACGATCCGGCAAACTTCTGGACAAGATACTCGAAGCGATAGGTTTTTCGCGTAAGGATGTTTTTATTTGCAATATTATCAAATGCAGACCGCCGGAAAACCGTAATCCAAGCATTGATGAGATTGAAAGCTGCATGCCCTGGCTGAAAACACAGCTGCACTTCATCAAACCGAAAATTCTTCTGCTTCTTGGGAGGGTAGCGGCAAACACTGTTCTTGGCAGCAAGCTGTCAATGGGAAACCTCAGAGGAAGAATACTTCGATGGAACGGTTATGACGTTATCGTGACGTACCATCCTGCAGCGCTCTTGCGCAATCCTAACTGGAAACGGCACTGTTGGGAAGATGTAAAGATGCTGCGTGGTCATTATGATAAAGTATGTTGAACGGCTACCGTTGTATACCGGGACCGAAATAAACTTTTGCTGAATAGTTGATTTGTTGAATTGCAAGGGTAAAACCTGGAGATGAGAAAACCCTGTTCATTACATCGATTGATCGCGTTACAAGATTATTGTTGAGAAGGTTATCGCAGCATTATCATGAAAGAAGCAGCAGCCCGCACACATAACAAGCCACAACTCGACCTGGGCAGTGATATTGATTTTTCGCAGGAAAGCAGGATCCCCCCTTACTCCACAGAAATCGAGCAGGAAGTACTTGCGTGTATCCTCCTTGAGGATAAACCCATCGAGCTGGTGATTCAGGTATTCGGAGACACTGGTGAAAAAGTTTTTTACGAGCAGCGCCATCAGCTTATTTACAAGGCTATGATCGCCCTTAACCAAAAACGGCAGGCGATAGATATCATAACAGTCAGCGAGGAGCTGTCCCGCGTGAACGAGCTCGCCAATATCGGTGGCAGGCAATACCTTGCAGAACTCTCCAACAAGGTAGTCAGCTCTGCAAACATCGAATACTACGCAAAACTTGCAAAAGAGAAGTATCTCTACAGAAAGCTCATTTCAATATCATCTCATATATCGAGCGCTTCCTACAGCTCTTCGCTTGATGTTTTCGATCTTATTGAACTTGCCTCCCAGCAATTTTTCAGCATATCTCAGGCCGGAATAAAGAAGAAAGCATTGAATATCAAGGAACTGCTGAAAAACGCAACGAGGATGCTCGAGACACTGAGTTCAGAACAGACTTCAGTGACCGGGACATCATCAGGTTTTTCAGAGCTGGATGAGCTGACAGCGGGGTTCCAGAAGTCAGACCTCATTATCATCGCAGCACGCCCTTCAGCCGGAAAGACAGCGTTCTCCCTGGCTTTGGCAAGAAACGCAGCTGTTGATTTCAATAAGCCAGTCCTGTTTTTCAGCCTTGAGATGGCTGAAATACAGCTTGCCGTCAGGCTGATGTGCGCCGAAGCGTATGTCGAATCCCAGGCTGTCAGGACAGGAAGAATTACACCTGAGATGATGAGCAAGATCATCAACAGCATGGATGCTCTGGCTGAATCAAAACTGTTTATCGATGATACACCAGGGATATCGATCATGGAGCTGATGGCAAAAGCCCGACGGATGAAACAGGAACATAACATCGGTATGGTTGTTGTCGATTACCTTCAGCTGGTTACCCCCGTCAGGGATGGCAGGTCAAACCGTGAACAGGAAATTGCCCAGATTTCGCGGTCACTTAAAGCGCTGGCAAAAGAGCTCGACATACCCGTCATCGCTCTTGCCCAGCTCAATCGCTCCGTTGAACAGCGCTCGGGTGAGAGACGACCGCAGCTGAGTGATCTCAGGGAATCCGGTTCAATCGAGCAAGATGCAGACGTGGTGATGTTTTTGTCCCGGCCCGAAATGTATAAAATTGATACTTTTGGCGACGGAACTTCAACAAAGGACATTGTTGAAGTGATCATAGGCAAACAGCGAAACGGTCCAATAGGTGATATCCGGCTCCGCTTTTTAAAAAACTACGGAAGGTTTCTTTCTACTGCCAACGTTTACAGCAGCGGAAATTATGGAGAAGCTGGTTCCCCCGTTCAAGACCACGCTCCCGGACTTTCTCCGCAGGCAGATCCTTCCTTACCGGAACCGCCTGCTCCCCAGAGCCCGGAAGGAGCACCCCCGGAAGCATTAACAGAGCCTGATAATGCACCTTTTTGAAAATTTTTCAACAAGCGAAAACCAGATCGTCAATTACAGCGTTTACAACACAGAGGAAACCCGGTTTACTGAGTAAAGACATTGCGTTATGAGTGATCAACAAACACCCTCCCCCAGCCAGCCAAAAGAAGACGCATTCCACGGTATGGGAGCATCAAAAGGCATTGCTATAGCACCCGCTTACATCTTTGTCAACAAAGAAATTGAAAACTCGACCGGAAAGCTGGAACCTGGAAAAGCTGAACAGGAAATAGAAAGGTTTCTTTGCGCATTGCAACGATCGGAAAAGGAACTTGAAAAAATAGAGCAGGTTACGACACAGAAACTTGGGCAGGTATATTCAGATCTTTTCCATGCCCAGATCATGCTCCTGCACGACCAGGTTCTTACCAACAGCATTACCTCACGAATCCGTGATGAGATGAAACCCGCGCAGTTGGTAATTGATGAGGAGTTCGATAACTATCTTCAACACTTCAACAATTCATCCGAGGTGCTGTTTCAGGAACGCGCGCAGGACCTTGTCGATATTAAAAACCGGATTATCAGAAACCTTTACAACAAGAAGCTGCAGTCGAAGGTACCCGAAGGCATGATAATCGTTTCAAAAAGCCTCTCTCCTGCCGATATCATTCTGTTAAGCAGAAACAAAGTAAAAGGGTTCGTCACTGAGACCGGCGGAAAAACATCCCATGTTTCGCTGATCTGCAAATCACTGAACATTCCGATCATCGTTGGTCTAAGCAATTTCACGCAGAAGATATCCATGGGCGCACCTCTTGTGATAAACGGAAGTGACGGAACAGCCATTGCCTACCCTTCTGAAGAGACGGTCAGAAAATATCTGAACGTCATTGCGGAAGAATCAAAAATTGAGGCTGAGGCATGCAAACTCGCCAGCGCCCCTGCTGTCACCAAATGCGGCATTCGGCTGCATTTCTATTCGAATATCGACGTTAAAGAAGAAATCCCATCCATACACACCGCAGGAGCGGAAGGAGTCGGACTTTTCAGAAGTGAAAACCTCTTTATCGACAGCACCAAACCACCCAAAGAGTCCGAACAGACCGACTATTACAGGGACATGGCAGAAGCACTGAACCCGGAGCCCCTTGTTATTCGCCTTTTTGACATTGGTGGAGATAAACTGATCTACTCGCCGATCAGCGAGCCCAACCCTAACCTCGGCTGGAGAGGCATTCGAATACTGATAGATGTACCTGAAATTCTCGATAGCCAGCTCCGGGCCATTCTCAAGGCCAACAGTTCGGAAAATATACAGATACTTCTCCCCATGATCTCTTCACTCGACGAGATTATGGCGATAAGGGACGCCCTTGAAAAACATGTTACCGCACTTGAAAAATCAGGGATCAGTATCAACAAGCCCGAGCTTGGCGCGATGATCGAAATACCTGCCGCTGTTGAGATTATCGACGAAATCACCAAAGCTGTCGATTTTATCAGCATAGGAACAAACGACCTGACACAGTATACACTCGCAGTTGACAGAAATAATGAAATCGTCCAGGACCTTTTTGATAAATTCCATCCCGCGATTGTGCGCCAAATACACCGGATTATCAGTACAGCGTGCAGCAACAACTGCCGCGTGGCGCTTTGTGGTGATATGGGCTCGGATCCGCTGGCACTGCCATTTCTTGTAGGATGCGGCCTGAAAGAGTTCAGCGTTGTAAGCGCCGATATTCCGCGGTTGAAATCATTAGCACGTTATTTCACCGTCGATGAAACAAGAGAGCTGGTGAAGGACTGCCTCGGGCTGCCGACCGCGTCAAAAATCAAGGCTGAACTGACAAAATTTCTGACTGACCATGATGCCCCTGATTTTTATCCGTCTTAACCTGAATAATTCATAAGAGTCCGAACAACCGGACTGTAGCTTTCATAGGAGGTCCGGCATCCATACCAGGAAAGGCAAAAGATGTACCCCGAAACCCGATCCCGATTTCCGATTAGTTTCTCCTACCTAACACGTAACACGTAGCACCTTCCCCTTTTTTTATTCCTTTGGTGAACCATTCAGGTTAAGGGCACCTCTATAAATTGTCGCGAGCGCTACGAGGCGAACGGAGCCGGAGATACCGGAGTGTACACGGAGTACATGAGGATTTCGAGCACCGATCAACGAAGTAATCATGGTGCGCAGCAAATTTATAGAGGTGCCCTTAATATTCCCTCTGATCCTCGATATCAGCGGCATTCCGCTCGGCTGTAAAATAGTCCTGCTCGAACTTCTTTTGCTTTGCCTGAAGAAGCAAACCACCAAGCATAGCTTTTCCGGATTCCGGGACGTTATTCTGATAGGTCTTTTTATGGAGGGCAATCAACGCCCTGCCATTGGCAACAGGGACCGGCCTGGATACTGTTCCCGGGTCCATGCCGATGATCGCTTCAATCAGTCGGATATCACTGCCATAGCCGGGGATAGTCTGATCCCTGAAACGAATGGAATCGGCATGTATAACAGAAAGACCACCGAGAGAGCCGGCTATTGCCTCAAGGTCACCGCCAGATTTTTCCAGCATGGCACTTAACCTTTCATCAAGAACTTCGCCTTTTTTCCTTGTCACCAAACCGGAGCGGATATCGCTTCTCAGCTTTTTATCCAGCTTCCTGTAACCCGAGTCATTTACCCCTGCAACGCGCATGATAAGATACCCTGCATCGGTCTGAACGACATTCGAAACCGAACCTTTTGGAGAGGCAAAAGCAAACTTCGCAACAGCATGATTATAACCCAGCCTCTGTATTTCGTCTTTTTGTGTAAACCATCCTGTTTCATGCCGCTCCTTTTCAAAGGCTTCGGACGCTTCAGCAAAACCTTTTTCTTCAGCCTCCATCTGGAATTCCGCTGCCCTGCGCCTTGCACTTTGAAGTGTGGCATCCGAAGGTCTCATGTTCCTGACGACCTCGGAACATCTGATGGCTCTGCTGTCTTTTCCTGTAACCCGGATAATATGATACCCGTAAACGGTTTCAACCGGTCCGATAACGGAACCCACATCCGCTTCAAAGACAGCCTTCCCGAACTCGGGCACCATGGCTTCTCTGGCAAACCACCCGAGATCCCCGCCTTTTGACGCTGAACTCTGATCTTTTGAATATTTTTTTGCAAGGTCGGTAAAATTTTTCCCGGAACGTATTTTCTTCAAGACTCTGGACGCAGCTTTTTTTGCCGCCGCTTTGCCTTTCTCGTCATCCTTCTTGAAAGGAATCAGAATATGCGAAGCTTTTGCGACAGGCTTTCCTTCTGCAACAGCTTTAACCTTTATCAGACGATACCTGTTACGGTCTGCAACAGGCCCTATAACATCACCGGCTTTAAGGTCGTGTTTCCCAAAAACCAGATCTCCTGCTTCACTCGAAAAATCAGTCCGGGAGTAAAGCTTCTCAAAAGTATCGGAAAGGTCACTCTGAAGATTTACGAACGCACTGTCGTCCTCTGTTTCTGCAAAATCCTCCGCAAGAGACGCAAGTTCTGTTCTGATTGACAGACTGTCACGGGTCGAAGGCACCGCTGAAAAAACAACATAATCAAGTGATCTGGTCGGCTCCTGGCGAAACAGATCACGGTTCTCGTTATAATAGGTCTTAACCTCTTCACCAGAAACCGTAAACAGCGCATCATCACCTGCGATGCTGTAGGGAGCCACGAAAAACGAAGCCGAGAAAACGCCATATTCACGCTCGGCTACTGCGTTGACCTCGGCATCTGTAACCCTGACCATTCTGCTAAGGGTTCTCTGGAGCTTTTTTTCCATCAGTTCCGTTCTTATTATATCCTCAATTGTGATCCAGATCTCTCTGTTCTCCGGTGCCATTCTTGCTTTTTCAAGTTTCTCACGATCGACAGCACCTGTTTCCTTGTCGAAAAAATTCTGAAATATAACCTGTGGTGGCATGTCACTTTCAACCGCAGCCAGAATTTCTTCACTACTGACCCTGATATTGTATCTCTCAAACTGCTCTTCGAGAATGAAACTGTTAACCACAATATCCCAGGCCCTTTGGCGAAGCTCTCTCTCAATAGCATCGGTAAGCGCTGCCTGCGGAGCCTGGCTCCTGAAATCATCGACCAGGCTGTCATAAATCCTTTCATACTGCTGATAGTCGACAGGGTTTCCGTTAACTTTACCGGCAACCGTCCTTCCGCCGGAAGAACCGCTGAAATCCATTCCCCACTCAAAAATAATAAGAGCAAGAAATGCCGCCATCAAGGCATAAAACAGAAAATGCAGCCTCTCCCTTATTCCGGTTATCAATCCCATGTCACTTTTTTTCTCTGGTTATTCAATTGCTTAAAACACGATCGAGCCACCTTATCCATCCAGGATGGCTCCACCATTGATGTGCAGTTATTCAATTGAACTAACTGCATTCCTCAACAGAACGAGCCAAACAGATATATGTATTCACAACTCAACAGATAAACAAATCAACAATATTTTATTCTCCCCACCCTTCTCTGCCGATCAGAGGGACAAATGCAAAAGCATGAAACGACTCCCGCTCCAATCGACCTCCGCTTCGGGTTACTACGGTCATCCGCTGCCCGACGCTTCCTCCAATTGGGATAATCATAACCCCGTTATCCGCAAGCTGCTCAAGAAGAGATGAAGGTGGTTCAGGGGCACCGGCGGTTACAATAATACCTTTATAGGGTGCATGGTCACTCCAGCCGAGCGTTCCATCTCCGAGACGCTGGTGTATTTTCAGGCCGAGAACGCTGAAAACTTCTGATGAACGTTTGAGCAATTCAGGTATCCGCTCGATCGTGTAGACGGAATAGCCCATATAATCGAGAATAGCCGCCTGGTAACCTGAACCCGTTCCAACTTCGAGTATTTTACCCGCCGGACACCGTTCAACAAGCATTGAAGTCATATACGCAACGGTAAATGGTTGTGAAATGGTTTGCCCGCATCCTATTGGAAAAGCGCAATCATCGTAGGCATAATCCCGGCTCTCTGGATCGAAAAAAAGATGCCGCTCAACAGCAAGAAATGCTTCCAAAACCCGGGAATTGTTTATTCCGTAACGTCTTAACTGTTCAACCATCTCCTGACGACGATCTCTGTAAACTCGATCATCCCGCTTTTCAACCATACTTTTTCACCGGTATTGAAAAAACGTGTAGTTTTCCGTTAAAAAAACACAATCCATCCCACGGCCATGCTGATACAATGTTTCGGGAATGACTCTCGGCAGGGAACTTATGCACTTTTCATCTTCCTTTCAAACAAACTGAACCTTCGTTTCGGAAATTTTCTTCGGGGAAGGCACTTCTCTCTTGATCCCGGTTACTATGTGTATATCGGCTCCGCACTCGGCGCAAAATCCTCAGCGATGCCCGTTGCCCGCCGCCTTCTTCGTCATGCATCCCGATCAAACGGTAAACCTCCTCATGAGGTGAGGGGTCATATGATCCGCTATTTCAAAGAAAACAAACTTGCGGCTGCAGACCTTCGGCCTCCTACAGGCAAAAAGCTTCATTGGCACATCGACTACCTGCTTGACAATCTGGATACCCGGATCATAAAAGCCTGCATCGTCCGCTCTCCAGCCAGACTGGAGAACGCTCTCTCCGACCTTGCGTTGTCACTTGATGAAACGTTTGTCATCGCTCCCAAACTCGGTGCAGGTGACACAAAAAACAGCTCTCATCTTCTCGGGATTAAAAACATTGACACTTTTCTTCCGGCATTCGAAGAAAAGATACCCACTCTACTGTCCGCACACGACAACAGGGTAAAATGCAGAACGCCATAATGTTCATACTCATGGCTTGGCAGAGTATTTTCCGAACGAAGAACCCTGACAGCTCGGAACACCCCTGCAACTTAATAAACCAATATTTTTTAACATTTTCCTGCCTACTGCCGGCTGTCGACAGGTTTTCCAAGCAACGCCTCCACAAATTGTCCACGGTCGAAGATCTGGAGATCATCTATTTTTTCCCCGACACCGATATATTTCACCGGAAGTTCAAGCTCCCTTGATATTGAAAGCACAATCCCGCCTTTTGCCGTTCCGTCGAGCTTGGTAACTACAAGACCGGTGACATTGACACATCTGGTAAATTCCCTGGCTTGCGAAACCGCGTTCTGCCCGGTTGTGCCATCGAGGACCAGCAATACCTCATGGGGAGCATCCGGGACTTTCTTCTTCGCTACCCTCATGATTTTAGCAAGCTCTTCCATAAGATGAGCCTTGTTATGCAGACGGCCTGCCGTATCGACAAGGACAACATCCACGTCACGTGCCACCGCAGAGCTGACTGCATCAAAGACCACGGATGCAGGATCGGCATTTTGTCCCTGGCTGACCATCGGGACACCTGCCCTGTCGGCCCAGATCTGCAACTGCTGCACAGCGGCGGCCCGAAAAGTGTCCGCCGCTGCAATAATCACCCTTTTCCCGGCCTTGTTATAATTATGCGCAAGCTTTGCAATGCTGGTTGTCTTGCCTGCCCCGTTAACACCCACGATGAGTATGACATATGGCTTCACAGGCAGGCCGGCATCAAAATCCGCCGGATGGAATTCATGGCTCTCCATGAGCATCTCTTCCATTACCTGCATCAGCATCCTGTTCAGCTCCGTTTCAGAACGATAGGTTTCCTTTTCTGCCTTTTCGGTAATCCGGTCCACTATGCCGAGCGTTGTCTCCACACCTACATCAGCAGCGATGAGAATGTTCTCCAGCTCCTCAAGAAACTCTTCGTCAATGTCCGTCCTTCCCTGGGTGATTCGGGATATATTGTCATGAAAGGATTCACGGGTTTTGGTCAATCCTTCCTTGAGCCTCGATAACTTCAGTTTGTCAAAAAAACCCATATGAAAAACAAATTGTCTATGTTACCTACAGGAACGTTTCACTGTTTTTTCCACCGCGAACCTGAATTTACTGAAAATGTCTTTTAAACCTATTTCCGACATCGGTGAATTTGGCCTGATAGAACGCATATCCTCGATCGTTGCCCCTACCCGTAAAGCCTCATCCCGGCTCATAGAAGGTATTGGTGACGATTGCGCCGTCTATGAGCTGTCCTATTCAACCGTTCAGGTTGCGACAACCGACCTGCTGCTTGAACATGTCCACTTCGATCTGCTGACAACTCCGCTTCAGCATCTCGGCAGCAAGGCGATCAGTGTAAATGTATCGGATATATGTGCCATGAACGCCAGGCCCTGTTATGCGCTTGTTTCGATTGCCCTGCCGTCGAAAGCATCGGTTGAGTTTGTCGAAACGATCTATAGGGGAATGAGTGAAACTGCCATGCTTTACAACACATCCCTTGCAGGAGGGGACACATCTGCTTCCCCGGCAGGGGTTACCCTGTCCGTGATGGTCGCAGGAGAAATCGAAAAAGAGAAACTGTCCTATCGAAAGGGAGCACAACCCGGTGACCTTGTCTGTGTAACAGGAACTCTCGGAGGCGCTGCTGCCGGCCTCAGGGTGCTCACGAGGGAGAAAGATGTTATGCTTGAACACCTCAGCCATGGTGAAAAGTACGACAGGGACATCATGAGCAATCTCGAGGAGTATAACGAAGCCATACGTCAGCAGCTTCTGCCTTCAGCAAGGCTGGATATCATAGACTTCTTCCACAAACACGGCATCATCCCGACATCGATGATAGACATATCGGACGGCCTTGCTTCTGATCTCGGCCATATCTGCAGGCTCTCAGGTGTGGGTGTTCACATTGAAGAAAGCCGTATTCCCATCCTGCCGCAGGCAAGACATATCGCCGATGAGTTTCAGGAAGACGCGGTAAACTACGTCTTGAGCGGGGGCGAGGATTACCAGCTCCTTTTCACCCTGAAAGCAGAGCAGTTTTCATCCATAGCTTCACATCCTGATATCAATGTCATAGGAAAAATAACCCCGGAAGATGAAGGATTACTGCTCACCGATATCTATGGTATGAACATAGATATGACAACAGTCGAGGGATACAACCACTTTCAGGGTTGAGCAGACGTAGCGGGACAATCAGGTCAGGATACTGATTTCTCTTTCAACATCCATTGGTGTGATCCTCTCCAGACATCGATAATGCCCATATCTGCAGGTACGTTTAAAACAGGGAGCACACGGTTCACCGCTTTGCAGCACCGCGGTTCTTTTGCCAAGCGGACGTGTCCAGACAGGACTGGTGGAGCCAAACAGGCCGACAACAGGCACCCCCAGAAACCCGGCGAGGTGCATCAGACCGGAATCATTGGAAACAACAGCACTCGCACCAGCCATAACAGACGCAGCTGCAGTTAACGAGGTCCTTCCTGTAAGGTCGGTCACCCTGTTTCCTGCACTCTGCACGATCTCCTCTGCGGCGTCCCGGTCATCGGCCGTTCCAAGAACAACTATTCTCTCATTCCCGAGCAGCCGGGCAAGCTCGGGAAAATGATCCCATTTTTTCGAAGGCCCGTACTTTGCCCCCGGACAAAAAACAACAGCCTCGGCATAAGCAGTATCCGCTTCTGTTTCAATACCATTCCATGAGGCGGGAGAAGCATACGGAAGATCAAGAATCATTGCGTATTCCCTGACAATGTGATGCTTCCGATCCCTGAGCTTTCCCGGCAGTGGATCGGTCAGCAGAAAGCCCCGAAAGTCCCGAGACAAGCCTCTTCTTCTTGGTATGCCGGACCGCATTGCCATCCATGCCGACGAAAAGGAGTACGGCAGAAGATAGATAGAAGCAAAGCCTCCTTGACGTACCCGGGAAAGGGTCCGCCTGCGGTCATCCGGGCTGCTTCGCGCATAGGTCAGCTGGGGGAGGCCACACAACAACCGAACCAGGCCGGTCATATGCTCAGGGACCAGTAGTGTCGTGGCCGCCAGCCTGTTTTCAGGCATCCTCAAAACGACGGAAAGGGCAAGAAGCATATCTCCAATCCAGTTGGGCATGAGAATAACTGACGGTTCCATTGCAGGAAAAATTATATTTTACGACTACAGAAAAGGGGTCAACGACCCTGAGCAGAAGTCAAGTTTCAACAACCCGGGCATTTCCCTTCCTTCGAGGATACAAGTGTTTTTGCTAATTTCCTCGAAGATAGTAAATTGCTCGTCCTTTTACGTAGCAGACTATCGCCGAAGTGGCGGAACTGGTAGACGCCCAGGACTTAAAATCCTGTGTTCAGCAATGGACGTGCGGGTTCGATTCCCGCCTTCGGCACCATATGCCCGATAACTATTGACATTTCAGTTCGTATATATCCGGTTTTTCTCCCCGCATTTTCTCACTCTCTAAGATCGCACATCACATGAGTTCAGAGCCAACAAAAATCTTGTTAAACGAGGAAGAAATGCCTCGGCAGTGGTACAACATCCAGGCCGATCTCCCTTCTCCCCTTCCTCTGCCGCTCGGCATGGACGGCAATCCCATAAGCCCCGACGACCTTGCCCCGGTCTTTCCGATGAACATCATCGAGCAGGAGGTCAGCACCGAACGCTGGATCACCATCCCCGAAGAGGTTCGTGAAATTCTTACGCTCTGGCGTCCACCGCCCCTTTACCGGGCAAAACGCCTTGAACAAGCGCTCGGTACGCCCGCGAAAATCTATTACAAAAACGAGGGAGTGTCACCTGCAGGAAGCCATAAACCTAACACCGCAGTCGCACAGGCCTATTACAACAGGGAATTCGGCATCAGATACCTGACCACTGAAACAGGTGCCGGTCAGTGGGGCAGCGCCCTTGCCATGAGTTGCAAACTGATCGGGATCGAGTGCAAAGTCTTTATGGTCCGCATCAGTTTCGACCAGAAACCGTTCAGAAAAATCATGATGAAAACCTGGGGTGCGGACTGTATCCCCAGCCCGAGCGATACAACCGGGATAGGAAGAAAAATCCTCTCGGAACAGCCGGATACACCGGGAAGTCTCGGCATAGCAATCAGCGAAGCGATTGAGGAAGCGGTCAAAAGAGACGATACCCGCTACTCGCTCGGCAGCGTGCTGAACCATGTCATGCTGCACCAAACCGTTATCGGTCTCGAAGCACAAAAACAGTTCGATAAGATAAATGCCTATCCCGACGTCGTTATCGGATGTGCGGGCGGTGGCTCGAACTTTGCAGGTATCAGCTTTCCTTATGTCCGCGACAAAATAAACGGCAAGGATATCAGGATCATCGCAACCGAGCCGGAAGCCTGCCCGACCCTCACCAGGGGCCCCTATGTCTACGATTCGGGAGACGTGGCCAAAATGACTCCGCTCCTTGCCATGCACAGCCTGGGTCACGGCTTCATCCCTCCGGCAATCCATGCAGGCGGGCTTCGATACCACGGTATGGCTCCGCTGGTAAGCCATGTCCTCAAACACAACCTGATCGAGGCAAGCGCGCTACCGCAAACCGAATGCTACCAGGCAGCGCTGCTTTTTGCACATACGGAAGGTTTTATTCCGGCTCCGGAAACATCACACGCCATAGCCCAGACTATTCGCGAAGCAAAACAGGCAAAGGAAGAAGGCAGGGAAAAAGTCATCCTCATGAACTGGTCGGGCCACGGGCTGATGGATCTGCAGGGCTATGATGCGTTCATGTCTGGAAAACTCGAAGACTACGCCTTACCGGATGAACTTTTGCAGCAGTCGCTGGCCGACCTGAAAGATCATCCGAAACCATAGGAATTAGCGACAAGTAAATACGGGAATTTCTATTTATCTATTCCGCGCTTCAATCGCATCGTTGAGCGCTGCTCGAAATCCTCGTGTACTCTATGTACACTCCGGGTTCTCTGGCTCCGTTCGCCTTGCTCTTGAACCGCTCATAACAATAAGGGCATCTCTATTTATTATTAAGTGATATATCTCTTAGAAATATAATGAGTTAGGAGTCGAAAAAAAATCGCATGTTGTGGTAAATCCTTTCACTTTGATTCCCTGTCATGAAAAACATCAACCCACTCGGCCTTTTCGACGAACACTTTCTCCCTGAAAAACTGACCGAACTGAAAGATCCTCTGGTAAAGCTCGACGAGCATATCGACTTGAAGATCTTCGCCCCGATTCTTGACGTGGTCTCCAATAAACCCAAGAACAGTAATAATGTCGGCAGACCTCCGTTTGATCGGCTGATGATGTTCAAGATCATGATTCTCTAGAGCCTTTACAGTCTGTCAGATGCCCAGATGCAGTACCAGATGCTAAAACGATCTGGAAGTTTCGTGAAACGCTGATCCAGGAGAAGGTGATAGAAGCATTGTTTTACCGGCTCAATCAGGCTCTTGACGATCAAAGCATTTTTGCCAAGAAGAAGTGGTCTAGTGGTCGGGGGCACGTCCTTTCTATCACTGAAAATGATGAGAGCATTTCAGGCATGGATACTGTGGAAGGTTTTTCCTACTGACGACTATCCCCTGTATCAACATTTCCCGTCCCCTCGATTGCCAACATCATGGCACACCATAGCAAGAGGAAGCGTCCCTCAGAAAAGGTGGAAAAATGAGAACTGAACAGGCTCGTTGCACACCAGGCCAGCAGCACTCCCCACCCTAGAAAACACCACGGTTCTGCTATTTTCTGATAAAAAAAAGAAACTATGAACAAGAGAAAAATCAAAAATCCCACCAATCCATATTCTGCATATATTTTCAAAAACTGATTATGGGGATCATCAGTAAGAAATGCTTGCCAACCGGTTTTGCCTTTTACCTGTTCATGATAACCGACACCGAACCCGCCGGTGCCGTATCCAAGCCAAGGACGCTTCTTTATCATTTCCAAAGTATTATCAAGCATCACCATACGTACACCCATTGAGGTTGAGTGTCGGGCATTTTTGTAATTAACCACCTCCTCAACCGCTTGTTTTATCTGCTCCTTGGTCACAGGGGATATTGCCAAGATTGCTGCAAAAATTGCTGTCACTGCTATAAACGCCAAAGCCTTTGGTCGCCCTTGCCATAACACATAAACGGAAACAAAAACCAGGACCAACAATGCAAGGTACCCGCTTCCGGCCTTATTAATCAACACGATGTTTGATGCCGTGGCTGTAAGCCCAAGCCAGAGAAAATAGTGCTGAGCGGGATTCTTCCAATAACTAAATCGCAACAAGAAGAAGGACACAAAAGCTCCTACTGAAAAAAGCATTCCCTGAGTCGCATGATTTCTAATAATTATACCTGGAGGATATTTATACACGCCCACATTCAACACATAGGTTAC
>JAKSDB010000133.1 GCA_022360415.1 Chlorobiales bacterium | reverse complement strand
GCGCCAGATTGTTTTCAGCGGTGCCCAGGTCATTCTTTCCGGGGGCGAACGATGGCTCCTGCCGGAAGGCGTGAAAGGTCGTCACGGGACGGGTGAGCGCACAGACGGAAAGGACCTGATTGCGGAAGCGAAAAAGCTCGGCTATACCGTTGTCTATACCCGTGAAGAACTGGCGGCACTGCCCGGGGACACGAAGCGTATTCTCGGTGTCTTCGCCCACCATCATACGTTTCACGACCAGAAAGAGGAGCGGTTGCGGGAGCAGGGTTTGCCGCTCTATGAGCCCGACGCTCCGACGGTGGCTGAAATGACTGCTGCAGCGCTCGAAATTCTCTCTCGCAGCGGCAGGCGTTTTCTGCTGGTTGTCGAGGAGGAGGGCACCGATAATTTCGGCAACGTCAATAACGCTGCAGGCAGCATTGAAGCGTTGCGCCGGGCCGATGCCGTTTACGGCATTGCCCGCGACTATCTCGGGCGTCATCCCGATACGCTCCTCTTGACAGCTGCCGACAGCGATGCGAGCGGCCTCGAGGTTATCGCGGTTCCACCTGATCTCGCTACGAAGCCCCTCTCCAGGGTTACAAGGAACGGTGCTCCCCTGGACGGGCGGGACGGGACAGGTTCCCTGCCCTTTCTTGCACAACCGGATCAGTTCGGACAAAGTCTGCCGTTCGGCATCGCCTGGTCGGGTTTCGAGGATAGTGCCGGGGGAATCCTTGCGCGGGCCGAAGGTCTGAATGCGGAAGCGCTGCAAAGCGGAAGTTGTGACAACAGCGATATCTACCGGCTGATGTATCTCACCCTCTTCGGTCGTCCGGCCGATTCCGGCAAGTAATGCGTTTATCGTCGGAAAACCATAACTTTCGATAAAATCGTGAAAAAGTGTAACCGCTCTGCCTGGGAGGCAAGGCGGTTTTCAGGTAATGAGGGACCTCAATTTCTCAGGCCTTCAGAGAGTTTTTCTTCGTTGCTTTCGATGTGACACTGCAACGCGGGCTTTGGTGTTCAAACAGATGTTTCTCTATGGCATTTTTCAGTATATCGAAGTTTACCGGTTTCGAAAGATGATCGTTCATGCCGCATTCCAGACACTGCTTGCGGTCCTCTTCTCTTGTATGTGCCGTCAGGGCAATAATCGGAAGGTTATGATCGAGAACTTTCGAATCAGGGTTCCGGATTTCGCGCGTGCATTCATATCCGTCCATGTTGGGCATTTGCAGGTCCATAAGCACAAGGTCGTAAGGTTTGGATTCCAAAGCATGAATCGCTTTCCGTCCGTCTTCGGCAGTGTCAACATGGTAACCCATTTTTTTCAACATATGTACGGCAACCATAAGATTGGTCTTGCTGTCATCGACAACAAGGATACTGATTTTATGAATTGCATGGGCAGCATTTCTTTTTGTTTTCAGATCTCTGGCGAGGCGCGTTTTTTTCTTTTTCGGTGCTTTCTGTGCAAGAATCTGTTCAAGAGATTTCCTGAGGTGTTCCATTCTGATCGGCTTGTTCAGATTTGCCTCCAGACCTGAGGAGAGCAGGGGAGTTTCTTGTTTTTTGTCATGAACAGTTGACGATACAAGCCGGATAAGACGCACGTGCTTTCCTGAGTTGTCCGCGTTGATGGCAGCGGCTAAATCCCTAAGGTTAACTTCCGGCAGATCGTCGTCGATCAGAATAATCTGAAAAGGATTTGCTTCGCCGGCGGCTTTCCGGAGCATTGTGAGGCCTTCTGAAACACTTTTTGCAAGGGATATGTTCATATCCCATAGCTGCATGACCGAAACAAGGTTGTTCGCTGTTATTTCATTTTTCACAACGAGAAGAACGTTTACCCTGGCGAGTTGCTGTGCGTTCTTCTTTTGATCTTTCACTTTCCTTGCGCTTTGTCTCCTGAAAGGAGCGGTAATCCAGAATTCCGATCCGGTTCCTTTTTGACTTCTGGCTCCGATTTGCCCGCCCATCATTTTGGTTAACTGCTTTGTTATCGCCAGGCCCAGCCCTGTACCCCCGTATTTTCGTGATGAGGATTCATCTTCCTGCGTGAATCGCTCAAACAATTGATCAAGAAAATCTTCGGCAATTCCTATGCCGGTGTCACGGACTGTAAAGCGCAATGTTACGAATTCTTTATTCTCCGCCTCCAGGTTCACAGCTATAGTGACAGTTCCCTTCTCTGTGAACTTAATTGCATTATCGGTCAGGTTTGTGAGGATCTGGCATAGTCGTTCCGGATCTCCACTGAGGTAGGGAGGAGCATTGCTGTCTATATCATGGATAAGTTCAATGCCCTTCTGGTTTGCTTTCAATAATACACGATCTGCAACAGTTTCTACGGTGGGGATCAGGTTGAAATCAATGGATTTCAATGCTATTTTCCCCGCCGCTATTCTGCTGAAATCAAGCAGGTCGTCGACGAGCGTCAACAATGATTTGCCGCATGATTCGATGATATGAGCATGTTGTTTTTGATCGTGGTTCAGATCCGAATCAAGGAGCAATCCGCTCATTCCGATGACTCCGTTAAGCGGAGTGCGGATTTCATGGCTCACATTTGACAAAAAATCACTTTTCGCCCTGTTTGCAGCTTCCGCCTGAACCGTAGCTTTTTCAAGTCTTTTATTTGTTTTCTTAAGAGCAAGTTCAGTCTGTTTTCTTTTTTCTATGTCATCAATGATCCATATGACACCCTCCTCCAGGTTTTCCGGATTAATTGCCTTGCCGGACAAGCTGCACCATACAGGCGATCCATCTTTACGTTTGAGCCGGTATTCAACCTGAAATTGTACGCCATCTTTCAGTTTATCGTAATATTGTTTCCCGAATGAAATAAAGCGCTCTTCATTCAGATGGAGCGACCGCATGCTTATTCCAATCATTTCTTCAGGACTGTCATACCCCAGTATAGACGCAAGTCTTTGGTTTCCTCTCGCCAAGTATCGTCCTCCCTTGAGAGCCATTATGCCAACATGGGAATTTTGAAATATGCTTTCAAACTCTGCGTTCTTTTCCAGTAATTGCTTTTCAGTTTCTTTGATGTTTGTGATGTCGTGGTATATCTCGACGCACTTTTCAAGTTTGCCCTTATTATCAAAAAGTGGAAAAGTGCTTATTTGATAATGATATTTACTATTGTCCGAATGATTGAGAGTGCGCTCAATGATGAATGGCGTTTTGTTCTTTTGAACCTTCTTCATGGGGCAGTTGTGATCAACAGCGCATTTTCTGCCTATCATTGGCCCGACATCGTAGCATTTCTTTCCAATATACTGAGAGCGTTTACCACCATGCTTCTCGAGAAATCTGTTGTTCAGATCTGTTATTGTAAACGTTCGGTCTATAACAAGCATGGGGTCGAACATTCCGTTGACAATACTATAGAGGTATTTTTCGGCATCTTTCAGTGCCTGTTCATTTTTTTTTAGTTCTGTAATGTCTATGACGCAGACAAGCAGCCAGTTTTTATGTTCTGAATTCCGGGGAAGAACGATTTTTGCAAGCGCGTGAAATGTTGAGCCCGTCTTGTCATGCTGAATAGTGGTATACTCAAAAACAGGTTTATCCCTGTATATGGCATCAAGCGCAGAAATATAAGGCCGTATTGAAGATCCGAAAAACAATTTTCCGGGATTGCTCGACGCTAATTTCTTAGCGGATTCTGCTTTGTACAGAGTCAAAGCACGATCATTGACGTCAACAATCTTAATGAGTCTGGATGTTTCCTTTAAGAACCTGGGATTGTCGCGAATATAATCTCTCAGGTCGGTTACCTGCAACGATTTGAGAAGGATGAAGTATTGCTGCAAAAGGGATATATCAACACCGAAAAGGGCAGCATCGACACTGTTGAAAATAAGTTTAAGCTGGTCTTGTTGTAAGAGATTATCCTGTTCGGCCTGTTTTCTCTCGGTTATGTTATCATGAATGATGATAATCCCCTCTTTCATATTTTTACGAAGAGGGGTTGCTGTCATTGTAAACCATCGCTCCTGACGGGGGGAGTGGCAGGGGTATTCAAGTGTGAAGGAATTACTTTTACCAGCAAGAATCTTTTTTATGCCCTTGGCTGCTAAAGCACATGTGGAATCATGTGATTTACAATCACAAAAATCCAGATATTTGGAACCTATAAAGTCCGATTCTGCACCATTGCTTTTCCCAAAATCTTTCCAGGCTTTATTTGCAAAGACAATGGTGCCATCCCTGTCGACAACAGTCACCTCTTGTGAAAGAGCATCCAGAACATCATAGTCATAGTTTGCCGAATTCATGATAAAGTAGGATAAATAACGTTAACTATGATGCCTGTTTATAATCATGCATCATATCACTTCTTACTTCATCTACAATACAACATCGCAAAACATATCCGCCACGCCGGATTGCGCTCGGATCAAATGATTGTACAGCCTTGTGTGGTGGGTGAGCTTTTTCGTGTTTGGAGCAAGGCTATAGGAAGTATATGGTTGTTGCTGATTTGCTTAAGGTTTAAATTTGTTTTGTTGTTGAATAACATGGCCTGTATTGATTGAATATTTCAACTTTTTATATAAAACAAATTTTTCTTTTAAAAGTTCGAGCATATCACTATATATATATTGTTATATAATTATATATAATTTTAACTATATAAATGTTCTAAAGGATGCGGGGCGGTCATATGACCTGTAAGATTGAGGAGCCCAGAGAAGTAGGGGCATCGTTCAGTTAGTGCAATAAACATAGTTCCGTGAGAATATTGGCGCATCGCAGAACTTGATGTTTCAGGATGAAGAATTTTGTCATGTATTCCACATGCACTGAAAACGGTTCTGACGTTTTCTAATGCTATACCTCCGAGGCGCGTTGCAGGCGGTCGCGGATTGCCTGGCCGATGCCTTCCGGCGGCGGCATTTCGCAGAAAATGACCGCTATCTTTTCCCGGTCGCATTCCCGGAAGAAGCTGAACAGTTTGTAGGCATATTCTTCAGAATCTTTGCAGACAAGGTTTTTCGTGACACCTTCAGGTGGCGGGGAAAGACCGATCCAGGCGCTGTTTTCCTCCCCTTTGCAGAGGGGATACTCAGGGCCGCAAAGGATGACGCGGGCCGAAGGCGAGTAATGCAGGTACTTGAGCCCGGGGCTTTTGGGTTGCTGATGCTTTTGGGTTGTGGCCGCAATGGTTTCCGGAACAAGTTTTCTGAGGATTTCCAGACTGACCGCTCCGTACCTGAGCATTCTCGGCGGGTCCACAGAACAGTCCACGATCGTCGATTCAAGACCGATTGTACTCCTGGGACCTTTAAGTACGCAGCGGATTTTTCCTTTCAGGTCACCATACACTGTTTCCCAGTCGGTCGAGCTCGGCCTGCCGGAAATATTTGCCGAGGGGGCCGCCACAGGGTGATGGCATCGTTTCAGAAACTCGATTGCAACGGGGTAAGAAGGGCAGCGTATGCCTACGGTTGGGAGGCCGGCTGTAACCAGTGGAGAAACGGCCATGTTTTTTTTCAGTATCAGAGTCAGGGGACCCGGGAAAAAGTGCCGTATGAATGTTCCAGCGCTTTCAGGAATTTCCGATGCCACCTCCTTAACCTGTTCAAAGGAGTGTACATGAACGATCAGCGGGTTGTCGGACGGTCTGCCCTTTGCTGTGAAAATGTTTCCCAGAGCTTTTTCGCTGGTAATATCTGCTCCAAGGCCGTAAACGGTTTCTGTGGGAAAAGCAACAACTTCGCTGCGGTTAAGCCAGGTCGCTGCAACATCAACTGATTCGGTAACTATTGTCTGCATAGGGATGAGCGGGATTCAGGGACAGGCTTCCAGCAATGGCAGCTCATGTGGTATAACAAGAATATAATAAAGGTAACAGATGAAGGCGCTTACCAGGGGAATGGTGAGGTTGTCATCAATTTTATAGCGGTTAATCCGCAACGTAAACGCTTCAACAGCGGTTGCTGTTATGGCCGTGATGATTCCTGCGGTCAGGTCGAGCCGTGGAACAATTGCAACGATGAGCAGGGCTGAAACAAGAAAAGCCAGGCTTCCCTCAAGGCTTTTTTCCCCGATCCGGTGGTGCCCGAATTTTTTTCCTGCAAGGGCAGCCATGGTATCGGAAACGGCTACCAGTGAAAAACAGGTAATGGCGATAATTTTAGGGAAAATCAGTACCAGCAACAGGGCGGAAAATGAAATATATGTTGCCCCGTTGAATTGCAAAGGCTCTTTCTCCAGTTCATGCTTACGAAGCATCGGGTCGAAGGTATCGTGGTACCAGCGGGAGAGCGGGGGGATAAAGTTTTTCATCAGGTCAACAACAAGAAAGCCGAAAAAAAGAGGAACGAGAAGAACCAGAGCAAGCTCTTTCGTTATGGTGCAGTAAATGATTGCAATTATAACTGAAGACAGGTGTATGAGCTTGCGTGCAAGCTCGAAGCGGTAGTTCCGGTTGACGCTCTCAGGTTGCGGCATTCTGCTGTTTTTTCACCGGTTATTGAATTGTCCAAATGAAATCGGTTATGGTTTTCCCGACATGGGGGTTAAGATACGTATCTCTCCATAATCAATATACCTCTCTCTGAAAATTCCATGTGACGACAGGGCTCCGCTATTTATTTTTTTCCGGGAGATTCAATTGATCATTGGTAAGCGTCCCCCTTACTCTGCAATTCCGGAAGAGCTGTATGAGCGGTTCCGGCGGGACAGGGAAATTAGGTGTTGCTTGAATGTCCGGAAATCTCTATTATACCGCCATGATGCAGCTTCTTGGCTGTATTATGTTAACGGTAAAAAAACGGAGAAAGAAAATGAAAAAAGTAACCAAAGCGATTGCTGCGGCAGGTCTTGCTGTGGTGATCGGTTCAGGTTCGGCATTTGCGGCGGAAGCCCCGAATGCCGGAAGTGTCGGCCTTGGGTATCAGGGTGTGTTCGGAGGTGATATCCTGCAGGGAGTCAGCGCCCGGGGATGGGTTTCAAATGACATCGCTCTTGAAGGAAATTTTTTCTACGGCAATGTCGATGTAACCGATGACGATGTTCCTTTCGATATCTTTGACGGTTCCCTGTATCTCTTTACAGGTAAAATCGCCTATGCGCCGGTAGTGAACAGCAACAGTCGCTTTTATTTCGGTGCGGAAGTCGGTATGGGAACGGTCGAGATTTCCGAGGTAATCGGAAGTGATCCCAACGAGGATATCGACGTTTTTGTCTATGGCCCGCTGATCGGGGCAGAGCATTACTTCAGTGAATTCCCTGAGGTAGGTTTCAACTGGGAAGTGCAGTACCAGTTCCATGAAATTGACGCTGGTCCGGATGATGTAGACGAAGCTCTTCACATCGATCTGAACGGAATCTTCGTGAAAGCCGGCGCGCACTACTACTTTTAGTGGATGAAGTGGAGGCAGCAGTTTTTTTCAGGCCCGGAAACATTTCCGGGCCTTTTTTTGTCCTTCATAAATGGCGTATCTTGAGGGCGCCATGTCCCCTTATCCAGGGAATGAGGGGGGCATGCTTCCGTATTTTTCAAACAGGCACATAGTTGTTTCTCAATGCTTACGGAGACAAGAAAAGTCGCGGCAATCGATCTGGGTACCAACTCGTTCCATATGGCCATTGTCGAGGAAAGTGAAGGGAAGGGGATCGTTGAAATAGACAGGGTCAAGGAAATGATCTGCATTGGCCGCGGCAGCATTTCCACGAAAATGCTCGACGAGAAGGCAATGGAGGCGGGAATCACTACCCTGAAGCATTTTCTGGTGCTCGCAGCGCAGCAGGGAGTCACGGCGGAAAACGTTATGGCATTTGCGACGAGTGCTATCCGTGAAGCGAAAAACAGGGAGATTTTTCTGCGGAGGGTCAGGGAGGAGACAGGCCTCAAGATAAAGGTTATTTCGGGCCTCGAAGAAGCCCAGTTCATTTATTACGGGGTGCGTCACGCGGTCAAGCTTGCTTCCGATCCGGAGCTGATTTTCGATATAGGCGGCGGCTCGGTAGAGTTTATCATCGCCGACAATCAAAAGATTTTCCTGCTTGAAAGCCGGAAAATAGGGGTTGCCCGTATGCTGGAACGTTTCATTACATCCGATCCTGTTTCCGATCGTGAGCTTAGTCTGCTCGAACAGTTTTTTGCTGCCGAACTGTTTACTTCCGCGGAAAAGTCGCGGGATATGAACATAAAAAGGGCTATTGCGTCTTCAGGAACAGCGCAGAACATTGCCAGGATGATCCGGTCAATGAACGGTCGTGACGATGAGGTAATGCTCAACCAGAGCTCATTTACACGAAAAGAGTTTCAGAAGTTCTACAAATCGGTTATAACCATGAACTCGCAGGAAAGGAAAAAACTGACGGGGCTTGATGAAAAAAGGGTCGATCTGATTGTCCCTGGACTGATACTCATGAACGTTATTTTTTCTCTCTTCAAGCTCAGGGAGGTTACGATTTCCGATTCGGCACTCCGTGAAGGTATGGTTGTTCATTACCTGAAAAGCAGCTGGCCGGATACGGAGAGGCTACAACAGCACTCCATCCGCCGCCAGAGTGTTATCGAACTCGGGTATCGTTGTGACTGGGACAAAAAGCATTCCGAGCAGATAGCCGCGTTGTGTCTGCAATTGTTCGACAGGTTGCAGCCTTTACATGGCCTGGATATCCGTGATCGGGAGTTGCTTGAATATGCCGGTCTTTTGCATAATATCGGTGCTTTCATTTCCATTTCTTCCCACCACAAGCACAGTCAGTACATCATTCTTCATGGAGAACTGCGCGGCTTTGCTCCTGCGGAAGTGAGTATCATTGCAAACGTTGCCAGGTATCACAGAAAATCACTTCCATCGCTCAAGCATGAAGCCTATAGTCAGCTTAAGCCGAGGCAGCGAAGGGTGGTCGATGTTCTTTCCGGCATTCTCCGGATCGCGAACGGGCTTGACCGGGGACATCGCCAGACAATAACATCGATCGAAACCGAAAGTAACGATAAAAGTGTTACGATCAGGCTTCATTCGTTGCACAAGCCTGATATAGAAATATGGGCTGCCGAAAGAATGAAAGGCTGGCTGGAAACCGTTCTCGAAAGATCAATTCGCTTTGAGGCGGGCACTGTTCATGCGTGATAGTCTGGGTGACGACATTCCGGTCTGCGTGGAGCATGCTGCGTTGTTCGGTGGTTCTTTTCTGCAAAAAGATCCCGGTGACTCCCTGCTGTTTTCAGACCCTGCGGAAATTATTGAACTCAGGTCTTTTGAGGACACTCATTCCTTTTTCGGGAAACTCGGGGAGTGTCTTGCAGGAGGTTTCTGTCTGGCCGGATATATCTCCTATGAGGCAGGTTATGGTTTCGAGCCCGAGTCCTTCGGCTCTTTTCGTGCCGGGGATAGCGCCCTGCCGCTTGCATGGTTCGGGGTTTATGATGCTCCACAACTGCTGAATGAGGAGCAGACAAGGCAAATGCTCTCGGGTGACTGCCGTTCCGGAGACCCTGTTTTCGACCTGACAAAGGAAGTGTATGCGGAAAAGATCGGGAAGATCAGGCAGCATATTGCCGCCGGGAATGTTTATCAGGTAAATTTTACCGGAAGGTATCGTTTTGATTTCGCAGGAAGCGTTCCGGGTTTGTT
>JAKSDB010000420.1 GCA_022360415.1 Chlorobiales bacterium | reverse complement strand
ATCGAGCGTTTCAGCCTGGATGACTTTACCGAATCAGACGCGGAAGCGGTCGGTATGCTGGCTTCGGTTGAAGAAACCGGGGTGCCTGAGGAGAACTGATTACCAGAGAGCCATAAAAGCGGAGTACAGAAAAAAGTGTCCACTCACATTGACAAGCTGCATGAGAGCGCGGCCGACAAAGCAAGGCGATGGTCTTTCGGCGAAGACTTTCTTGATACGGAGAGTGTAAGGGGTATTGATTACGGCAATCTTTTTCTCCGCAAACAGAGCCATCTGTATCTCGGTCATGGTGTTATAGCTGCCGTTGTTTGTCTCGTATGTTTCTGGCTTGTCAGTGCCAACTGGGGGACGTTGACCGGCTGGATCGGTCTGTTTGAGAAGGAAGAGGAGCGGATAGTGAACTACAGGGTCGTAACCAGCGTTACACAGCTTCCGCCACCTCCTCCTATTGCGAAGCCCGAGGTGCCGAAACCGGTTCAGAGAGCGGCAGCCCCCGCGAAAACAGCGCCGCCTCCCAATGTCGGCAAGATTAAAAAAGTAAAAAAAGAAGAGGCTCCTCCCGAACAAACGCTTGCGACACAGAAAGAGATCAAGCAGGCCATTCAGCAGCAAGGTGCGGACGACGGCGGAGGCTCTGCCGGGGTTCTCAGCGGACCGGTGTTCGTTCCCTGTGAAATCATGCCGACATTCATCAGGCAGAAGAAACCGAGATACCCTGAAACCGCCCGCCGTGCCGGTATCGAAGGCAAGGTGTTCGTCAGTGTGCTGATATCGGAAAAAGGCAGACCCATCAAAGCCCAGATCATGAAGCGGGTGCCTTCCGACCAGACCGTTTTTGATGACTCGGCGATTGAATGTGTCATGAATTCCACGTACAATCCCGGTATTCAGAACGGCAATCCCATTAAGGTGTGGTTGACGGTGCCAATACGCTTCACGTTGCGGTAATGGAAAAAGTCAAAAGTGAAAAGTCAAAGGTCAAAACGGCCGTTCGCTACGGCTTTACGAGGCCTTTTTGAAATGTTGAAAAAGCTCTGTTCGGCCAACGAGCCGCCTCGCTAACCAGCTTTCTTGCGGTAAAGCAGGGCGAAAAGAATCAGTGCGTAGGCTGCAACCAGTAATACGGGACCGATGTAGAGGGAGAAATAACCGTCGGCGCGGTTTTCAAGGTACATGGTTGTATAGCTGAACGCTATAACAGCTGCTCCGATGCCGATAAAGAGATAGTTGGTCTTTGCCAGCGGCATCGGCACCGGTTTGTTTTTTTTTGCGCTTTTACGCTTCTTCGCTGAAGATTTCATCGAGACAGTCGATACATTGTTGCACTTCTTCTCGGCTTGCAGTCAGAGGAGGAAGCAGCCTGACGACATTGCCGCTCGTAGCATTGACGAGCACCTTCCTTTTCAGTGCTTCCTGAACGTAATATGACGCGTCACGGTTGACGGTAACGCCGATCATCAAGCCATACTGACGGACTTCGAGGATTTGAGGATGTTTCACGGCAAGGGTCTCAAGCGCCTCTCCAACCCATTCTCCGGTTTCTGCGGCTTTGTCCATGATGTTATCTTCATAAAGAGCGTCGATAAGGGCAAGCCCGGCTGCACAGGCTACTGGGTTGCCGCCGAAAGTCGTGCCGTGATTGCCGGCGGCAAAGACATCCTCGACTTTTTTGCTGCCGATAACGGCCGAGAGGGGCAGGCCTCCGCCAAGCGGTTTGGCGAGACAGACCAGATCGGGTTCGATATCGAAATGCATATAACCGAAAAACCTGCCTGTTCTGCCGCATCCCGCCTGGATTTCGTCGGCGACAAGGAGAAAGCCATGTTTCCCCCGAAGGGTTTTCAGTGCGTCGATGAACTCGGGAGAAACTTTATGAATCCCCCCTTCGCCCTGTATGAATTCGACGAATACGGCGGCTGTCCTGTCGCTGAGCGTTGCTTCCAGGTCATCGATATCGTTGAACGAAACGTTTGCCGTTCCCGGAAGCAAAGGGTCGTAACCTTCGAGATATTTCGGTTTGTCGGTCAGCGACATTGCACCGTACGTTCTTCCGTGGAAACAGTTCGATAGGGAAACGATCTCTTTTTTCTCTGCATTGCCTGACGACGCTGCCCATTTTCTCGATAGCTTTATCGCGGCTTCGATGGCTTCCGTACCGCTGTTGGCGAAAAAAACCTTGGACAGGCCTGAAATGTCAAGAAGCCTTTCAGCAAGTTTGAATTGCGGCTCCAGCAGGAACAGGTTCGAGGCGTGGATAACTTTTTGAGCCTGTTCTGCAATTGCATTGATAATTCTTTTGTCGCCGTAACCAAGTGCATTGACACCGATGCCCGAGATCATGTCGAGATACCGCGAACCGTCGGCACAGTAAAGCCAGCTGCCCTCACCGTACGTAACGGCAAGAGGAAGGCGCGCGTAATTATGAAAAAACAGCTGTTTCTCCTTTTCTTTATTTATTTCGTAACTCATAACGCATACTTTTCCACAGTTTCCACAGTCCGTAGCTGCCTGTCAAGGCCGCAATGATATAGAGATCCTTACGAGATGCTCCTTCAGGCAGTTCAAAAAAAATGCGATATACAATGCCAGTCCGAGAAATATAACGGACGAAAACAATTGTATCACATCTTTCGGAGTGCAACTGCTCAACATTCCTCGTTTTTTCCCTGTCAACGGTCTTCCTCGGTGTCGGAACGGCTTTTATTGGGATAAAAACGCCATTCCTTGTTCACGATGAGGCGTGCCCCGTGTCCGAAAGTGAAATATGACCATCCCCATTGAAGCAGTACGAAAACGCGATGCTTGAATGTGGTGAGATAATAGATGTGTACCAGAAGCCAGGTCAGCCAGGCAAAACTTCCAAAAAACTTCAGACTGCCGATTTCCACGATCGCTTTGTTTCTTCCTATGGTGGCCATCTGTCCTTTATCCCGGTATCGAAACGGTTTTCTGTGCTTTCCCTTTATTTCAGCGAGAATGTTTTTCCCGATGGCGCGTCCTTGCTGAGAAGCGACGGGTGCCATACCGGGGAGCGGTTCGTCGATATGATGCGCGAAATGTGCCTGATCTCCGGCAACGAATATTTCCGGATGGCCGGGGACGCTCAGGTCTTCTTCGACGATAATCCTGCCCGAGCTGTCGATGTCCACACCCATTTTCCTGCCCAGCCCTATTGCACGGACGCCGGCGGCCCATAGAACGGTTGCGGCTTCGATGCGTTCATTTCCGATCTGGACGCCGTTTGCATCGACGTTGGTTACCATACTGCTTGTCCATACCTGTACACCGAGTTGTTCCAGCGCTCTGGTTGCTTTGCT
>JAKSDB010000040.1 GCA_022360415.1 Chlorobiales bacterium | reverse complement strand
TGTGATTTCAAAATCCGATACCAATATTCGCAGCATTTCTCTCCATGCAAAGGACGGGATGTTTATCGGAACGGTCATGATTTATGTCCGCAACATATCCCGTTTGCAGTCCCTGATGGATAAAATCAGGAAAGTGCAGGGAGTTTTTTCGGTTGAGCGACTGAGCAACTGAACGGCTTCCGATTGTTCCGAAACGTTGTTTTAGATATACATAGACGGCTGCCCGGCGAATTCCTGTAAAGAATCGACATACATAACTGTAAGAGGAATATGGTATGGCATCGAAAAACCTTATCTCGATCATCATGTCGGTGTATAACGGTGAGCGGTTTATCGGGGAGGCAATCGAAAGCTGTCTTGAGCAACGCGTCAAGCACGGTTGGGAATTGATAGTCGTCAATGACGGGTCAACCGACGGAACGGTACAGATTATCGAAAAGTATCTGGAAGATTCACGAATTAAGCTGATCCACCAGGAGAACAAAGGAATATCGGCAGCGAAAAACAACGGTATAGTCAACAGTTCCGGAAATTATGTTTCGTTTCTCGATGCCGATGACTGCTATCTTCCGCATACCATCCAGGGCTATCAAAAGGCCTGCGCCAATGCATCCGAATCCATTGCCATGTTCTATTGCAATTACCTGCAAATCAACGAACATGGGGAAACAACCGCAGCTATCCGTGTAAAGCCGCCCATGAAACGGCCTGAACTCCATGTACAGTTTCTCCTGCCGAACCTGACGCCGATGATTCCGAGTACGACTCTTGTGCGTAAAGATGCGCTTGAAAGGGTGGGTATGTTCGACGAACGGTTTGTTCAGGGTCAGGATAAGCATTTATTTTCAAAGATTGTTGAGAGATACGATATTACCAAACTGGATTTTTTCTCTTCCAAAAGAAGAATACACGACGGTCAGATGATAAAAAATCGACGTGCCATGATTTTTTGGCGTGACGAAAGGAACCTGGACTACCTCAAGAGGCACGACTTCTGTTATTTCTGTTCAACGCACGACCGGGGACAACAGGCGAGATTGGCCGAGCATTTCGGTGATATCCTGCTGAATGATACAGCCGGTGCGCAGGTCAAATCGGCAACCTATCTTTATCAGCTGTCGTTATCGATGAAGTTCGATCAACGCCTGCTTCTGAAATTGGAACGAATCGAGACAAAAAAAACGACAAATCCCGAATCAGTCGTTAGTGCAGCAACTGACAGGAAGTGAAGCCAGGCGTAAAGATTCGGATGTCAGCAAAAAAACGCTAGGAAAGGAGCAAGGTGATATCGAAAAACCTTATCTCGATCATCATACCGGTCTACAACGGCGAGCGGTTTGTCGGGAAAGCCATCGAAAGCTGCCTTCATCAGAGCGAAAAACAGGGATGGGAAGCAATTGTTGTTAATGACGGTTCAACGGACAATTCGCAACAGGTTGTCGAAAACTATCTGGATGATCCAAGAATAAAACTGATTGTTCATGAAAGGAACAAAGGGTTGCCTTCAGCCAGAAACACTGGGATTCGAAACAGCGCCGGTAATTATGTTGCGTTTCTGGATACCGACGACTGTTATATGCCCCATACGATAAAAAACTTCCATACTGCCTGCGAAAAAGCAAGGCGGACGATAGCCATGTTTTACAGTGATTACCTTTGCATCAACGAGAAAGGGGAAACGACAGGGGCAAAGCGTGTTCCGCCCCCCATGAAAAGGCCTGATCTTCACTTTCAAGTACTCTTGCCGCGCCTAAAAGATATACAGCCGAGTACGTCGATTATAAGAAAAGACGCTCTGGAAAAGGTCGGTATGTTTGATGAACGTTTTCTTTCATGCGAAGACATAGAGTTGTTTACCAGGATTATAGAAAGGTATGATATTGCAAGGCTTGGCTTTTTCAGCACCCGGAGAAGATTCCATCAGGAGCAGATGACGAAGGATACAAGTACTATGATTTTCTGGCGTGAAGAATTCAATCTTGAGTACCTGAAACGACATGACTTCTGTTATTTCTGTACGACACACGACCGGAAAAAGCAAGCTGTAGTGGCAGAAAGCTATGGCGATATGATGATGAAGGCTCTTCCTCCCTGGGGGCCTTATCCCAGAACTGCGGAGTATTTATATGAGCTTTCCCTATCAATGAGATACTCTTCGAGAGTTCAGATAAAGCTCAGGAGTCTCAAAGCGGATGAAGTTCCTGGAGATCAATCAGGGGAGGAATAGTGCAACAACAAACCACATTCTATTCAACTGGTAGGTTTATCTGATTGAAAAAGACTCACTGGCCGTAAAATTTTCTTTAGGAAGGCTTATAAAACTGCGAATCAATTTGTAAAGAATCTTCATTATGGGAGCAGGAAAGCTGGTATCGATTATCATACCGGTCTATAACGGCGAGAAGTATATCGGGCAAGCTGTCGAAAGCTGTCTTCAGCAGACTGCACAGAATGTTTGGGAGTTAGTCGTCGTCAACGATGGCTCGACTGACAGTACGATACAGGTAGTAGAAAAATACCTCGATGATCCGAGAATAAAGCTGATCAATCAGCGGAATAAAGGAGTAGCGTCAGCAAGGAATAGCGGAATTCTGGAGAGCTCGGGGAACTATATCGCGTTTCTTGATGCAGACGATCGTTATCTGTCCCATACGATAGGGAGCTTTCTGGCATCCTTTGGCAGGGCTCAGGAAAGTGTCGCCCTGTTTTATAGCAATTATATTTTGATCAATGAGCACGGTGCACGCCTGTTCGGAAAGCGTGTTCCACCTCTCACTAAGAAGCGTCCTGATCTTCATCTTCAAATGCTTATGAGAAGGAAAAAAGACCTGCAGCCAAGTACGATCGTTACAAGGCGGGATGCACTTGAAAAAGTCGGTCTGTTCAATGAACGATACCTGTCATGCGAGGACATAGAATTGTTTACAAGGATAGTTGAGAAATATGATGTGGAAATGCTGGATTTTTTCGGGGTTTGCAGAAGAGTTCATCGGGAGCAGATGACAAAGGATACAAATACTATGATTCACTGGCGTGAAGAGTTCAGCCTGGAGTACCTGAAACGGCATGACTTCTGTTATTTCTGTTCGACGCACGATCGTCAAAAACAGGCAGGTCTGGCCGAGTACTTTGGTGATGCGATGCTCAAAGCTACTCCTCCCTGGGGGCCTTGTGTCAGAACCGCGGAGTATTTATATGAACGTTCCCTATCAATGAGATTCTCTCCAAGAGTACTGACAAAGCTCAGAAGTCTCAAAGCGGATGAAACATCAGGAGACCAATCAGGGGAAGAATAGTGTAACAACAAACCACATTCTTTTCAACTGGGGGGGATCTGATTGAAAAGACTCGCCGGTCGAATTTATCTTCTAAAAAGGCAAACTTTAAAAAAAGCCAATCTATTCGTAAAGAAACTTTATTATGGGAGCAGCAAACCTGATATCGATTGTCATTCCCGTCTATAACGGAGAAAAGTTTATAGGCAAGGCGATCGAAAGTTGTTTTGAACAAACAGAACAGAACGGTTGGGAGATTATTGTTGTTGATGACGGCTCGACAGACGGTACGGCGAGTGCTGTCGAACCCTTTTTGAGAGATACGAGGGTAAAACTTTTCAGCCAGGAAAACAAAGGTTTGCCTGCCGCAAGAAACGCAGGAATTGTCAACAGCTCAGGGGACCACATTGCATTCCTCGATGCCGATGATTTTTATCTTCCGCATACGATGAAGTTTTTTCAGGAAGCCAGTCGCAGCACCTCGGACTCGGTTGCAATGTTTTATTGTGACTATCTACAGGTCAGCAGTGATGGAGAAACGACCAATGCAGTTAAAGTAAAGCCACCCATGAAAAGGCCTGACCTGCATCTTCAATTTCTTCTCCCGAAGCTTTATCCAATACTTCCAAGCACCACCCTTGTAAGAAAAAATGTCATTGATGACGTTGGTTTATTTGATGAGCGTTTCTTAAGGTGCCAGGATCTTCAGTTTTTTACTCGAATTTCAGAAAAATATGATCTGGGAAAACTTGATTTTTTCAGTTCCGGCAGGAGAATGCATGAAAATCAGTCGACAAAGGACAGACAGTCAATCATATTCTGGCGGGAAGAATTCAACCTGGAGTATTTGAGGCGGCACGATTTCTGTTATTTCTGCTCGACGCACGACCGTGTAGAACAAGCGAAGCTGGCGGAACATTTTGGTGATCTCATGATGAAAGCACCGGAACCGATGATCAGAACGGCGACCTATCTTTATCAACTATCATTATCGATGAAACCCAGTGAGAATGTACGTTCAAAACTCGACAGGCTCCAAATTAAAAAACAATAAGTATGCCATTTAATAGCTATTCGCCTAAAAACACATTCTATAAATCACGGTCATGAACATCAGTGATATTCTGGTGCGACAAGCAGAAGAGCTTGGAGACAAACCATGTATTTATCTGGAAAATACATCGTGGACATACCGGGAGCTTGACCAGAACACTTGGCTGATTGCAGATATGCTGCATCAAAATGGTGTGAAAAGCGGGAGTGTTGTTGTACACAGCTTGCAGAATGATATGGAAGAACTCGTTGCCATGATGGCTACAGCCCGTATAGGTGCAACTGTTTTCAGCGTCCCGTTAAACACTCCGCCGGACAAGCAAAAAGCGCTGCTTGAAGCTGTGGATGCGAAATTTCTTGTTACTGACGTGCCTGGTACAGGTGATAAGGGTCTCACGACCATACAGGTTATGCTAAAAAGGGGGGAAGAGATTCCGGAGCCTTCTGATACTAAGATCAGGAGAGCAAAGCCGAGAGCGCCCTGGACCATTGTTTCCGGTTCTGGATCAACAGGAAAGTCGAAACTCATGCCGATAACCCACAGACAGCAGTGGGAGAGGATGCAGGTGGGACTGAGCTGGCTCCCCTATGAGAAGGAGGATATTTTTGCATCGATGATTCGTTTATACTTCTATGCTTCAAAGCAGAGATACCTCGAAGTGTTTACTAAAGGTGCAAGCATTGCATTAGGAAGTTTTGATAAACTTAATTTTCATGATACGACCAGACCCGGCAGGGTCAGTGTGCTTTACGGCACCGTTTTTCATGTTGAGCAGATTCTGGCATCTCTCCCGAAAGGAACAACGGGTTATCTTGAATCTCTTTCAGCTCTCATGATAGGTGGATCTACCGTTACGCCCTTGCTACGCAAAAAGATTTGTAGGGAGCTCTGTTCGAAGCTCTACATTCTGTATGGAGCCAACGAGTGCCACACGACATGCAAAACCAATCTCGAAGAGGTCTATGATATTCCGGGTAACGTCGGTCATCCGCACAAAGGTTTCCAACTGCAAGTAGTTGGGTCTGATGACAAGCCATTGCCTCCCGGCAAGGCCGGCAATATCCGTATAAAGAACAAGGCTACAATCAGCGGTTATCTCCACGATGAGGAGGCGACAGCAAAAGCATTCAGGAATGGATGGTTTTATCCGGGCGATCTGGGCCGTCTGACCGAGGATGGACAACTGATCCATCTCGGCCGAACCGATGATCTGATGATCATGAACGGTATCAATATCTATCCGGTAGAAATAGAGCAAACCCTTGTTGCCCACCCGAATGTCCACGATGCGGCTGCAATACCTTTGAAACATGAAATTCACCAGGATGTACCTATCTGTGCTGTAATGCTGAAAAAAAATGCAGCAGTAACCGAACAGGAACTGCTTGACTTTGCGCGTCAGCGTCTTGGTGCGCATGCCCCCTTCCGCGTTGTCGTTCTGGATACAATACCGCGTAATGAACAGGGAAAACCTGTACGTGCGGATCTTCAGAGGCTGATCGCTGCCCGGATGGAGCGGGGCACGGCGCTCAAAAAAACATCCGGAGAAATTCTCCGTCAGGGTCCGAACCAGGTGATGGGCAAGCAACTTCAGAAGCGGTTTTCCTTTTCATTCATCATGCCGGAGAAACCTGACATTGCAGCGTTGGACCTTTGGCTTGACAAGGTTCTCGGCAATGATCTGAAAACAGACGAAGAGGTCAACTTCCCCGGCGGCAACGATGTT
>JAKSDB010000038.1 GCA_022360415.1 Chlorobiales bacterium | reverse complement strand
TGTGATTTCAAAATCCGATACCAATATTCGCAGCATTTCTCTCCATGCAAAGGACGGGATGTTTATCGGAACGGTCATGATTTATGTCCGCAACATATCCCGTTTGCAGTCCCTGATGGATAAAATCAGGAAAGTGCAGGGGGTTTTTTCGGTGGAACGACTGAGCAACTGAACGGCTTCCGGTTGTTCCGAAACATTGTTTTAGATTATACATAGACGGCTGCCCGGCGAATTCCTGTAAAGAATCGATATAGATAACTGCAAGAGGAATATGGTATGGCATCGAAAAACCTGATCTCGATTATCATACCGGTGTATAACGGTGAGCGGTTTATCGGCAAAGCCATCGAAAGCTGTCTTCATCAGAGCGAAAAACAGGGATGGGAAGCAATTGTTGTTAATGACGGTTCAACGGACAATTCGCAGCAGGTTGTCGAAAACTATCTGGATGATCCAAGAATAAAACTGATTGTTCATGAAAAGAACAAAGGGTTGCCTTCTGCGAGAAATACAGGCATCCGGAACAGTTCGGGTAACTACGTCTCGTTTCTTGACGCGGATGATTGTTACCTTCCGCATACGATAAAAAACGTTCTTACCGCCGGCGATATTGCAAAGAACCGGCAATCCGTCGCCATGTTTTACTGCAACTACCTGCGCATCAATGAACGTGGCGAAACCACTGCCTTGGTACGTGTCAAACCTCCCATGAAAAGACCGGAGCTTCATTTGCAGTTTCTGCTGCCGAAACTTTTGCTTATGATCCCGAGCACGACATTTGTTCGCAGGGACGCGCTTGAAAGGGTAGGTATGTTCGATGAGCGTTTTCTTCGATGTGAAGACATACAGCTGTTTGCCAGGATTGTCGAGAGATATGATTATAGCAAAACTGAACTTTTTCAGTACCGGCAGAAGGGTACATAGCGATCAGATCACAAAGAACACCGATGCTATGGTTTTCTGGCGGGAGGAGTACACGATAGAATACCTGAAACGGCATGACTTCTGTTATTTCTGCGCGACACATGACCGGGAAAAACAGGCAAGAATAGCAGAGCATTACGGAGATCTTATGCTGAAAGCACCCAAACCGAGAGGGCCCTGGCCTAGAACGGCAATCTATCTCTATGAGCTGTCGTTATCGATGAGATCATCTGTGCGCGTGCAGGGAAAACTCGAAAGGCTCAAGGCAGATGAAACGGCAGGCACATAATCTGACAGCAACCTGCACCCTGATTGAGATCATTGTCCTGAGCACTCTGAACAATCGAGGTTACGAAATTCATGTGCAGAAAGATTCTCTCCCCTGTAAAGCCCAAGGGCTCATAAACCGCCACAAAAACTTCGTAGAAAGAAGACTATGGGGACAAAAAACCTGATTTCGATTGTCATGCCTGTCTACAACGGCGAGCGGTTTGTCGGGAAAGCCATCGAAAGCTGCCTTCATCAAAGTGACGAGCGGAGATGGGAGCTGATAGTCGTGGATGACGGGTCGACTGACAATTCACTTCAGATTGTCGAGAACTATCTGGCCGATACAAGAGTAAAACTGGTTAGCCAGGAGAATAAAGGGGCGGCAGCGGCAAGAAATAACGGCATTCGTAGCAGTTCGGGCAACTATGTCGCATTCCTCGACGCTGATGATTGTTATCTGCCGCACACGATAAAAAACTTTCATGCCGCTTGTGACAATGTCCGGGAATCTGTTGCCCTGTTTTACTGCAACTACCTTCGTATCGATCAGGATGGTGAAACGACTGCCAGAATTACTGTCAAACCGCCCATGAAACGACCCGAGCTACATTTGCAGTTTTTGTTCCCAATACTTAATCCTATTCTTGTCAGCTCGACCCTCGTACGCAAAGATGTACTTGACAAAACAGGCATGTTCGATGAACGGTTTGCAAGATATCAGGGTCTACAGTTGTTTGCGCGAATTGCAGAACGATATGAAATAGCAAAACTTGACTTTTTCAGTACCGGCAGAAGAATGCATGAAAACCAGGTGACAAAAGACAGGCGTCATGTGATATTCTGGTGTGAGGAATACACTTTAGAATATTTGAAACGACATGACTTCTGCTATTTTTGCAATACTCATGATCGTAGTCAACAGGCAAAAATTGCGGAAGATTATGGGGATCGCATGATGAAAGAACCTGAACCGATGATTAGAACGGCGGCTTATCTTTATGAACTTTCATTATCCATGGATCCGAAGGAGCATGTGCAGGTTAAGCTCGACAAACTTCAGGAAAATAAAGAGACAAGCACATCCGACTATGAATATCCTTCTGCAGACAGGCAGGTTTTCTCTCAGCATAAGGACACATCGAAGTCATGAACATCAGTGATATTCTTATACAACAAGCAGAAAAGCTTGGTGACACACCCTGTATATATCAGGACGATGGTGTATGGACATTCAGCGAACTTGACCTGAAAGTATGGCAGTTTGCCAGAAAACTTCGAAAGGAAGGCGTGAGCGCTGGTGATATTGTGGTTCATACCTTCAAAAGCCAACCTTTGCAATTCATTGCGATGATGGCTACTGCAAGGATCGGGGCCAGCGTATTTACAGTCCCGCTGAATACTCCATCAGGCAGGCGAAAGGCGCTGCTTGGTTCGGTCAACGCTTCGTTTTTCGTTACAGATCTGCCCAACACTCGTTATGAGGGTTTAATGACCATACCGGTTACCCTTAAAAGCGTAACAGAAAATAGCCGGCCTGCTGACAAAAGAATAAGGAAAAAAAAACCAACAGCTCCCTGGATTATCATTCCAGGTTCAGGCTCGACTGGCAGGCTGAAGTTTTTACCCATTCTTCACAGCCAGCAATGGGAAAGAATGCAGCTGGGACTCAACTGGCTGCCGTACTCTGAAAAGGACCTTTTTGTTTCACTGATCCATCTTGATTTCTATACTTCAAAACAGCGTTGCCTCGAAGCTTTAAACAAGGGCGCCGCAATAGCGCTGTTTGACCGCAGCCCTCTGAACTTCCATGACGAGGATAGGCAGGACAGGGTTACTGTCATTTACGGCACCGTGTTTCATGTAGAGCGGATGCTCAAATCATTGCCGCTAAATGCTAAGGGACATATGGAATCACTTACGGCACTCATGCTTAATTGCTCTACTGTTTCAAGCTCTCTGAGAGAAAAGATACGTGAACGTCTTTGTTCAAAACTGTTCGTACTCTATGGAACCAATGAGTCAGGCACCGTCTGTAGCACTGATTTGACGAATGTTTATGAAACTCCCGGTACAGTCGGTCGTCCGCACAAGGGATTTGAGCTCCAAGTAATCGGTTCAGACGACTCCCCGCTACCGACTGGTCAGACCGGCCACATTCGCATCAGGAGCAAGGCAGGAATCAATGGTTACTTCCGGAATGACGAGTTGACGGCAATGGCTTTCAGGAACGGCTGGTTTTATCCCGGCGATCTGGGTCGACTTACTGAGGGCAACCAATTGATCCATTTGGGGCGAGCCGATGACATGATGATCATGAACGGCATAAATATTTATCCGGCAGAGATTGAGGAGGTACTTAGCTCGTATCCTGGTGTGCATAATGCCTCGGCAATGCCTTTGAAGCACGAGGTCTACCAGGATATACCGGTCTGCGCTGTGATCCTCGAAAAAAACGCAAGAGTAACCGGACAGGATATGCTGGTGTTTGCCCGTAAGCAGCTGGGCTCGCATGCTCCCCACCGTGTTGTTATCCTGGAAAGCATCCCTTACAATGATCAGGGAAAACCGGACCGTGCCGAGCTGAGGAAAATGATTGTGGCCCAAATGCAGCAGGCTAACCCGCAGACGGAAAGACCCGAAAAGCTCCTCAAGCCCAGCTATGGCGATCTGCAAGTAAAACAACTTCAGAAGCGGTTTTCCTTTTCATTCATCATGCCGGAGAAACCTGACATTGCAGCGTTGGACCTTTGGCTTGACAAGGTTCTCGGCAATGATCTGAAAACAGACGAAGAGGTCAACTTCCCCGGCGGCAACGATGTT
>JAKSDB010000023.1 GCA_022360415.1 Chlorobiales bacterium | reverse complement strand
GTTGTTGTTTTCCGAATCATAGATTAACGGATATTTACACCATACAAACAAAATAAGTATAGGTATTTTTATCCATATTCACAAAAGAGCAACATCTGCTCCCTCCAGAACAAACTTAATCAGTTCTTCGAGCTCAAGCCAAACATCCAGAGCCCGTGCAAGCTCCTGGCGAATGATCGCCCGGATCTCAGTTACGATTCTGTCATCAGAAAGGATATGGGGGGAGTCAGAGACATCCATCGAGCTAAACATCAGACATTAACGAGCAACAACGATGGAAATCTCGCAATAAAAACTAACCCCGTTCAACCACCATGGAGGTTAAACGGGGTATGGTTTCTTATGAAATGGCTATATTTGATGTATTACTGCACAAAAAAAATGTCATCCTTATGGTAAGGCGCTTTTACATGGTAACCGCTACTCTCTCTCTCTGATCGAAAAAGGCCTCAAATAATCAAGAGAGTTAAATTTTCATAGAAGTCGAAAATAACAGGTCCTTGAAGTTATACGTATGCCGTATAACTGATATAATAGACACGAAATCTTGCCTACAAAACCAACATCCAATGTACTAATTCTGTAATGTGCGGTTTTTTTATTCAGGGTAGTTTAGAATTTCTGTAATACCGATAATAAATAATGTGGTTACAAGGAGCTACGGATGCTGTCTGAAGACGTGATTAAATTTCAGCTTGAACATATTTATAGATCGATTGATCTTACACGTGAAGGTCGGCATACAATAAAAAAATGGGCGATAACTGCTTGGCTGGCGGTTTTGGTGGCTATTTTTTCTGGAAAACTTTCTGCAGAACTCGCTCACCAACTACCGATTTTGGTCATATGCGTTGGGATATTTTGGTTTTACGAAGGCGTTTCCGCAGTGCATACGTTGTTATACGAACACCGCGCTCGTCTCTTAGAGGAATTGTTGCTAGACCGCGAGAACAACGATTATGAACCAAAGAGCTTGCTTGTTATAAGCGGGAACAAATACGTTCCACTCGAAGAGAAATTATCTCTGTTTTTCGCGGGCTGTTTCAGATTAGAAACTGTATATCTGTTTTATTTTGCGCTTATAGTGGTTGGGATTGTATCGATTCTCTTGTCAAAAACCACATAGCCAAAAAATGCAGCCGATTTCCTGCATCGGCGACTGATTTTATCGTTAGGCCTTCGAATCCACTGAGATTGTGAAGAACCTCGAAGCTAAAAGGAAAAAAGAGAGAATTTAGTATGGCGAATCGTCGCGCACTTATCGTAACACCGCTCTATGATGGGAAGTGGCTACCCCCGCTTGCAGGAGCACCGACGTTAGTTAAACGTCTAGAACGTTGTTTGGAAACGTACGGTGGCTACCATGTTAAACGCCTAACGGGAGATGTGCCACTAAAGATATTTCGAGAAACCGTAGCCGCCTTTTTCGATACTCCTGGAGAGGTTCTCTTTTACTTTTACGGCCACGGGTGTCTTGGTCCCGGCGACCTCGGCTACTTTGCAACGACGGATGCGGCCCCTTATGCAGAGGGCCTTTTGATGCACGAAGTAAATGTCCTTGCCCAGAAATCACCTGCGAGTGAGGTCGTCCTGATATGTGATTGTTGTCACGCTGGCGCATCCGAACCCGTCTCCATTGGCACTTTCAAATTGCTGGGCGCCGAACTTATGGCGTCGGCAGGCCGCGTTTTTTTGGCAGCGTGCGCCGCACATCAGTCAGGGTGGGAAACCAATAACACTGAACATCAAAAATTGGGAGCATTTTCAGCACACGTTCTCGATGGACTAGAAGGTGCGGCACTACCTCGAAATAGCACGAAAATCCGTGGTTCTGCGCTTGGTGAGTATGTGACACGACAATTTCAGGAATGGAATCAAGACCCTCTCAGTTACACTAGAGAGACAGGAACTCAGCACTGCGTAATCACCTCAGGATTTCCAGTAGTGACTGAGACACCCAAGAAGAAAAGGGCTCGTCTATTTGGCGCGCCATTCAAACCAACTCAACTTTTTGTGGGACGATCAGCAGAACTGGATGGTCTTATTGATACATTGGTCGCTGGAGACCGGCCAGTTGCAGTTTCCGCAACTGTCGAAGGGCTTGGCGGGATCGGTAAGACAGAGTTGGTCCTGCAACTTTTGCACCAGCCTGCAATTCTCGCCGCATATGACGCGATTGTATGGCTCGATGGCGCCGGTCCACTGGCACCGCAATGGGAAAAACTGGCAACAGAAGCAGGCATATCACTTCCGAAGAAAAGGCCAGACAACTTCCTCAAGCCTCTGGAAAAAGGGCTCAAGAAACTCGGTAATGTTCTCGTTGTTTTGGACAATGCAACTGATTGGGCATCCGCGGCGAAGTGGATTCCGCTCGAATCACCACTCCTTGTGACGACACGAACACGAGACTTTGGCGGCAACCGATTTGTTCACACTGAGCTAACCGTATTATCGGATGAAGCAGCGACTTCTTTCCTAACGGAAATGATTCCGGAGATGGAAGACAACACCGGACTACCGAAACTTATTGAAATACTTGGTGGTCACGCGTTAGCTCTTGAACTGGCGGGCTGGAATATGAAGTACGTCGGGCTATCACCTAGCGAGTATATAGAACGCCTGAAGACACATACAGAAGATTCCGAATTCGCACTTTCAGCGAGCCGGTATGGAAATACAGTAGATGGATGCCTAGAATTGACATGGAATAGCCTTCGACATGACACATCACGAACATTGTGGCGACGTGCTTCGCTATTTGCACCTACATCCGCACATCGTGACTTATTGCGTGTGAGTGCTACGGGAATAGAAAAATATCGAGACGAAATGGAGTATATGCTCCGATATATGCAACGACACGAGTCTGAGGAGTATGACGACGATCCTGAATTGCAATCAGCTAGGTCTAGGGCTGACTCGATTCTGGCTGAACCATCAGAATTTGACAGTGCCTATGCAGAGCTTCGTGCATTTCACGTGTTGGCTCGTGTCGAAGGATACAACGGAGAGCGATGGGCAATGCATCGTCTTGTTCGTGATTTCGGGCGTGCGAGATTGCGAAAAAGCGAAATAATGCTACATAGCATGGCTATTTCGGAGTGGCTCCGACATCCATCGTTGCCTCTACGACCCGAAATACCGCATATCGTAGCAACGATTCTTGATGCGGCGAGACAGCAGGAATATGGAGAGCGTTTCTTCGCTCGCGAGCACGTTAGCCGGTCGTCGTTTAGAATGCATGGTGGAAATCTACGTTACTACCTTGAGTTTATTCGTGACGAGCTGAATGACCCAAAGGCATTGATCCTAATACTGGAAGGTCTCTCGGATATAAACGAGGATGTCCGCATACAGTCCATCCGGCTGCTTGAAGAAGTTGGTCCTATTCCAGAAGTATTTGAAGCGCTTCAGTCATCACTTGACGATCCAGACCCGGCAGTGCGTCGCAGAGCGGGGGCAACACTGGCGAAACACGGCGGTAAAAAGACGATTGAAATCCTTTCCGAAGCGAGCCGTGGACCAAATATTCGTGCTCGCCTCACTGCGGTGCAAGCTCTAGGATTGA
Source organism: Chlorobiales bacterium (assembly GCA_022360415.1). Lineage (GTDB taxonomy): Bacteria > Bacteroidota > Chlorobiia > Chlorobiales > Chlorobiaceae > Prosthecochloris. The sequence continues at coordinate 5,159 of JAKSDB010000023.1, read as the reverse complement.
TGGGGAAAAAGGCATACACAGCATTGAATGAAGCACTTGACTGTGAAGATGAACGCGTTCAGGCAGAGGCTGCGCTACTCCTTTGTGAGCAGGGGCAAAAGAGCGGCGTCCCAGTCCTGGTTGAAAAGCTAGAATCAGTATCAGGGCGACAAGATGCACGGATCATTGAGGCGCTTGGTGAATCACAAGACCTGCGAGCAATCGCATCGTTGGCAGACTTACTTCCGGGCCAGACTCATCGCGTCCGCGCAATCGAAGCCCTAGGAAAAATTGGCGGTGATCAAGCATACGAGTTGATCGTAAACTTCTTGTACGACAACAATGACGCCGTTAAGTGTATGGCTGCTAAGGCCATTGATACAATTGGTCTTACGGGAAGCATTGACAGAATCATTGATGCTCTGGCGCGATCAGAGTTTGACCGTACGAGTAGGTTTCCGAAGGTGGTGCAAGAGATAGCTAAGAAGCGAAAAACCGAACTTCCCCTCAATGCGCGAGTGAAACTTTTACGAGATCAAGACTGGAATGTTCGAATGGAATGTGCAATTCAACTCGGAAAGGCAAAGGCGCAAGAGGCTAGCGAAGCGTTGATTGAGGCGTTGGGGGATGATGACTACGATGTGCGACGCGAGGTTGCCAAGGCTCTTGGCAAGATTGGTGATGTACGAGCCGTTGACCGGTTGAAAGAGATCAGCGAGAAGGATTCAGATGAGGATGTAAAAAATGCCGCAAAAAAAGCGATCAAACATATTGGTGGCAAGACTTGAAAGACACTCTTCGTAGTATAAAGGGGCAACTTGACCGGTTGCGAAGTTTGGTACCGCTCGGCGAGGATCTGCGCGAATTCGTTAGCCAGATTTTGGACGAGCGAATCGCATCGGTCGCCTCGGATACGTCGATGGGAATCGTACCGCCCTCAGTCCTATCTCAAACACAAATGCTGGCGTCAGCACGAATCGCGGCTGAATTGATCGATACACCTGAGCGTCTCGCAGTAAAACCAGAAGGCATTGTCGATATTGGCATGATCGAGTGGCTGCTTCGGCCAGCTTTGCCATTAAACAACGACGAATTTGAACCAATGGAATCCGGCATTTGGAAGAATTTGCCCTCTGATATTGTCGCAAGGCAATCGTCCTCAGTTTGTCGTCTTGATATTGTAATTGACACTTCGGATCCAATTCACATTGGCACAGGCTTTGTGGCTGGTGAAGACTCGATGGGAAGGTTCGTGATAGTCACAAACGCGCATGTCGTCGACGAAGTAGTTCGCCTTGGATGGCCCGCGAACAAGAGAATTCTATTTGGTTGCGATTTTTCACGATTCTCGGTCGATATCGGTGGCGAACTTTGTCCTGTGGAAATCGACTACAAACTTCATCCAACTAACGACATGGCGTTGCTCTATTTGCGGAACAACTCGGTGAATATCGGGGATCGCATCAAGCCGCTTCAAGTCGCAGGTTCAGCGCCAGAAAATATCGTCGAGTGGAGGATCGGCGTCATAGGGCATCCAGCTTTCGACTCGCGACGCGATCCGTTTCCGCAATTCTTTGGGTTTGGCAATGAATTCGGTATTAAGCGATTCTCGCCTGGATTCATAAGGGCACTTGATGAACGCACATGGCGTGGAAATGACGTTTACGTTGTTCTCCATGACGCGACGACGCTATCTGGTAGCTCTGGTTCTTGTATTTTAGATCTTGAAACTATGGATATAGTAGGGCTTCATTTCGGTGGTTGGCCTCTGCACAAACAAAAGGCAACAACACACGTTGGCGACGTTATAGCGCAACTATTCGAGTCGAACGGTGCCGTGCCGATGTGGAAACTAGTGGAGGATCCGTTTTGTTCTGATTTAATGTTCGGTTAGAGCATAGTTGAGACCGAGGGAGATGCAACATTTATTGCTAAAGCGCTTGGTGATTTTGCACTAGAAAAAGGGACGTCTCTGGTAGCGCGCAGTGCTGGTGATTCATTTGAGAGGCCTCTATAAAGCGCTTTCGGGTGGACGTACGTCAGGACGCAATACAGTGTTGAAGGTGATGTCTTCGCGTGGGTTAAAGTTGCACTCTGAAGTAGTACGTGGTTCAAGCAATGCCCAACAAGGCACTCCACCAGTCGACGCTCGTTTCTTGCGCGCCTGAGTTTGGTGTTATACACAGAACATGAAGTCCGATGCATAAACGACAACTACCGCCAATAGAACGCTTGTCAAAAGAGACACAGCATCTATTTAATGTGCTGAACGAAGAGAAAGATTTGTCGGTGATACTCGTCGCCTCTAGCTTTCTTGATGCATGTCTCGGTTCCATATTGAAGAGGAAATTAAAACGAAGCTCTATATCCGAGAAACTTCTTGACTCAAGCGGGGTACTTTCAGCTCGCGCCGATCTCTCATACACGCTCAACCTCATCTCCAAACCCCTATATCAAGATTTAATCAAAATCGCAGAAATCCGAAATGAAATAGCTCACCATCATCTTGCGTTGAGTTTTGAAACAGAGTCGATCATGTCGAAATGTTCCCAGCTCTCGTACGTTTCATCTCTAAAGAATGGCAATACAGGTGATTCACTCGACATGGAGCAATGGATGATTGAGCCTAGGAATCAGTTTGTAATGACAACAGTCATGATAAGCCAAAGGCTGCTTCTTATCGGCCTTGGTGTCCGTAATGGTGAAAATGAAATGGCATAAGCCCAACGGAATATGTGGCATCAAAAAATGCTGTCCAACAGTAGCTTCCAGCCGACCAGCTCCGTGCGGCGCTCGCAACAATCGGCTAAAGTTGCGCGTTGCCCAAATATCTATTTCAAGACCGCATTTGTTTTATACTGAAGCCAGTCAAACTTACATATCCTGCTCTTTGGAGAAGGCTCCCCCTTGGCTTTGCTCAGAATATCCCATACTGAATGCGGATTCAATTTGCGACTCCCAGTTTTTGGCTGAAACATAAAATTGCTGCAAAGCCAATTCCTGATCTCTGTCGAAGTTTCAAACAGAAAACCGTTGTATTTTTTAGACGCCGGAATACCTCAACAAGCCGGTTCTGGTTGCTCAGGAAGGTGATTTTTTGGCCAGGGTGACATCCAAGCAAAATATCTTCATAGAAAAGCAAAAAGCACGGGGACACCGTGCTTTTTCAATCTCTATGTGTGGGTGATAGAGGAGTCGAACCTCTGACCTCTACCATGTAAAGGCAGCTATACATATTTATATCCTTATTTATTAGACAGTTACAGATTTTTTAAATTTTTCGCGTCGCATATACGTCGCGGATTTGAACAAAAAATCGACAAACAAAACAAAGAACAGTTTCCTTCATGGAAACGTGGTTTCTCAAGGCATTACCGTCCTATTCCGTTGAGGTTATTTTAAGCATTTGCAACAAATCTTTGAAATATTCACGTGACCAGATATTTAATGCTTCAGCATCCTTCACAAACCTCGAGATATCTTTCACTGCTGCAGACACATTGAGCCCATCAATCCTTTGTTGGAGCATCTGTCGAAACTCAGGTTCTGAAAGAGCATCATTCTGTAAATGCCCGCTCTGTTTAGCGCGAATGAGAAAGTGAGAAAGATTCAACGGAATACCTTGCCTGACATACCATTCAAAGTCGAACCAGTCCCGCCCTTTGATCCGGTTTTTCCAGTTCCTGAAAAGCAGTGCATGCATCTTGCCTGCAAACAGATCCGGCAGGCTGAAGCATTTGACATAGAACGAGAATGGCTGGAGAAGGAGTTTTTCTTCGGTTGCAAATCCCAATGGAGGTATCGTATCAACCTCGAACTTGATCCTGATGGTTTTGTCCGCATGAACTGCAAAACTGAAAAGGCGTGTATCGCTTTTTAAAAATGCAGACTCGATACCGGTTCGAGCCGTTTTCTTTTTTGCCGATATTTCGACCTGAAGCCCCAATGCTGAAAACTCTTCTCTGACCGCTTTGAAATAGGGTTCAAGCGAGAAGTCAATATCAGACGCAAGTAGAGAAAAATCCAGGTCTTCGGAAAACCTCGGCAACCCGTAAAAAATCCGCAGACAAGTACCGCCGTAAAATGCAGCCTTATCGAAAAAGCCCCCTCTGTACAAACCGGCAAGTGCTACTTCCTGCATAACCTCACGCAGCCCATTCACGGCTCCATCAGCCGTTGTCATATCATATTTATCGAGCATCTGTTTCAGGACGGCCATGACACCTCCCGCTGCATACGGTTGACAAGTTGTAATAATGCCCGCAACATATCAGATTTGATTCTCGCTGCAATGCAGGCATCGATCACCCTGGTGTCAAAACGGGCAAGAGAATCTTCTTCGATTCGCAGGTCATCAAAGAGCAGTCCCTCTAATGCATCTCTTGACTTGATATTCAGGTTCCGGGTAAAGACCAGCTTGTCACAGAGTGCTTTTTCCGGGGATGCCATCAAAAAACCGGTTTTATCGGGATTCTCGAGCCGATCGATACCGGTGGCATAAAATTCAGGTGGAGAATGGGTGTAGGAAAAGCGTCCTACCATAAGGTCATACATCTTTCCCCTCCTGGTCGTCATTGAGGTTATCTCAACAACCCGTTCGGGGATAATCCCATAATGATGCAAAGCATAATCCATGGAAACGTAAGAAGGGCCATACAGTAGATTCGCAACAAGCGACAGGGAAAGCGGTATCCCTGTGATTTCAGGTGAGACGGCATACAGCCCCTTCTTGATGGGTAAGAGCAGACCCTCATCGATCATGCGGACGATCTTGTCGTTCGGAGACCGATATTCATCAAGAATTGAGAGTAAAGTGCCATGCGTCAACGGCACCCCACCAAATGTCTTAAGCTTCTGCTCCAACCTCATAGCACCTTTTGCACAGTTAATCGATATTTATTCGATTTTCCATACATAATAGTGACTTACAGCTTCATCACAAAGCGAATTTTTCCAGCAGAAGTTGGTTCTGATTGGCTTTAGGGGACATCCTATCTCAGACTTCTGACCCGCTCTTGTCCTATTCCCAGCTCTTGCATAACAATCAAGAAATAGATATCATTGGTATATACTAAACAATTTTACTTTGGAGGATAGTATGATGGATACAGCACGCATTTTTCAATCCGGCCGTAGTCAAGCCGTGCGTTTACCAAAAGAATACCGGCTTGAAGGAAAGG
>JAKSDB010000427.1 GCA_022360415.1 Chlorobiales bacterium | reverse complement strand
GCTGAAGATACCGACCTGTGGGTGCGTGCAGCAAAACGTTTCTCGGTTAAAAAAATATCCGAGCCAAAAACCTATGTCTACCAACGGTCCGATGACAGCACCACTCGGAATCGATGAAATAATACCATGGAACCCTATCAGGCGCAACATCATATGCCAAAATCCGTCACCGTATACTGCAGCTCAAGCAGCAAATCCCCAAAAGCATATTCCGATGCTGCCAAAAAGCTCGGCAAGGGCCTTGCCGAACGAAATATCTCGCTTGTGTTCGGGGGCGGTAACATAGGATTGATGGGATGCATCGCCAACGCTGTCATGCAGAACGGCGGAACGGTAAAGGGAATTATCCCCCGTTTTCTCGAGGAAAAAGAAATCGCGCACTATGGCATATCCGAGCTGCATATTGTCGAGACCATGCATGAAAGAAAGATGAAACTTGCTGAATGGGCTGACGCGTTCATCGTCCTGCCCGGGGGATTCGGCACGCTCGATGAGCTTTTGGAGGTCATCACATGGCGCTCTCTCGGCCACCACGACAAACCAATTCTGCTCCTGAACATTGACGGGTTCTGGGACCAGCTCCTGAGCTTTTTCGATACGCTTGCCGAAAGAAATCTTGTCCGGCCCGGCCACAACAGGCTGTATCAGGTATGTGATTCAATAGAAGAAATTTACAGGATTGTATCATCATCCGCGGAACCCGGTCGGCCAAATAATCGTTAGAGTTACACTATCGTTTGTTTGTATAGCTCGATCTTTTTCAACATAGGAACAGGAAATGAAACTTGTCTTTGTCTACAATGCCGACAGCGGACCGGTAAGCGGCCTGTTCGACATCGGCCATAAGCTTTTCAGTCCGGAGACCTATCAATGCGGGCTGTGCAGCCTCACCCACGACACCTTTGCCGAAAAGAAGATCTGGAAAGATTTCAGGGAAGGTTCTGCTACTGAGATGGAATTTCTTCACCGGGACGAATTCAAGAAGAAGTATGGAAAGGAATACAGCTATCCGGTTGTACTCCAACAAAACGACACGCTTGAAGTTCTTCTTTCAAAGGAAGAAATCGACAACATACTGGACGTAGAGACGCTTATAAAAACCATCGCAGAAAAAACAGCCGGTTACCATTAACCAAACGTCTCATGTCATGATCACTCCCGACATGATCCCTGCTTTAACCCTGACTCTTCTTGCCGGTCTGTCAACCGGTATAGGAAGCGTTCTTGCCTTGACAGTCCACCACACGAACAAAAAATTCCTGACATTCGCGCTGGGCTTTTCAGCCGGCATCATGCTGTATGTATCTTTTGCTGAGATACTGCCTGAAGCACAGGCTTCGATTCTGGAAGAAATGTCGGAAAGCAGAGCGGCCTGGATCACGACAGCCGCGTTTTTTGGAGGAATCTGCCTTATCTGGCTGATCGACCAGATGATGCCCCATCTTGGAAACCCGCATGAAGTGTCGCTTGTCGGTACTATCGAAAGCGACCGGCCTGATGAGAGCAAGCTCTATCGAATGGGTATTTTCACAGCTATTGCCATAGCCATTCACAATTTTCCGGAGGGCCTGGCGGTTTTCTTCAGCGCGCTTTCCGACCAGAGTCTTGGTGTCGTCATAGCCATCACCATAGCGCTGCACAACATTCCTGAAGGCATGGCGGTCGCCGTTCCGGTGTACTTCGCCACCAAAAGCCGTGGAAAAGCTTTCAGCTACTCATTCCTTTCCGGGCTTGCCGAGCCTCTTGGAGCGATCATAGGATATCTGCTGTTGAAACCCTTCCTGACTCCGCTTGTTTTCAGCCTCGTTCTTGCGGGTGTGGCGGGGATCATGGTGTATATTTCGCTGGACGAACTGCTACCCACAGCCGAGGAGTACGGAGAACATCATCTCGCCATATCAGGACTCGTCATCGGCATGGCGGTTATGGCGGTGAGCCTGCTACTTTTGATATAGGGCATCTCTCTTTATTTATTCCGCGATCCGGTGGCGTCGTTGATCGGTGCTCAAAATCCTCATGTACTCTGTGTACACTCCGGTTTCTGCGCTCCGTTCGCCTAGCCCTCGAAACGCTCATGACAATAAACAGAGGTGCCCTCGGCAGTCTCGCCGGAATTTAAAAACATGTCATCCTCGGGCTTGCGCCGGGGTTCCATTTTGACTTTTTACTTTTACCTTTTGCCTTTGCATGATGGATGCCGCATCATGTGCAATCCGCAGCACCTTCGCCCCCCTGATCCTCCGCTGCTTGATGTCCATAAGAGCTTTGTTGGCTTCATCGAAAGAATAGAGCTGCACTTCCGGCTTCATCTCCATCTCTTCTGCAATGCCCAGGAACTCACGCACGTCAGCTGAAGTGACATTCGCGACGCTTTTCATTTCCTTCTCCATCCAGAGATGCTTCGCATAATCGAGACCAGAAAGCACATCCGCATCAATAGACTCCTTACGGATAGCATTGATGACCAAACGGCCGGATGGTCTGAGGTTTTCCAAAGCGGAAAGCACCGGCAGCCAGACCGGTGTGGTATCGATGATACCGGCAAGCTTTTCAGGGGATACGTCGGTTGTATCTCCCGCCCATACAGCACCGAGAGAGAGAGCAAATTCCCGTTCCTTCGGGTTCCGGGCAAAAACATGGACGGGGGAATCGGGATAGAGAAACCGCATCATTTTCAGAACAAGATGTGCCGACGCACCGAAGCCGGTCAGTCCCGCAGGCTGGCCGTTCTGCAGATTCAGAAGTTTCAGCGAACGATACCCGACAGCACCCGCGCAGAGCAGCGGCGCGGCTTCGGCATCGCTGAACTTCTCCGGTAACGGATAAGCATACGCAGCAGGAACAACCATGTACTCGGCATACCCGCCATGAGCATCCCTGCCGGTTGCACTAAAATCCGGACAGAGATTCTCCTTTCCTTCAAGACACAGTTCACATTCACCGCAGGCGGAATAAATCCAGGCCACCCCTACCCTGCTTCCAATTTCGGGTTCACTCACTTCCGCACCTTGAGCAACAACCTCACCTACAACCTGATGCCCCGGAACAATCGGGAAAAAAGCCGGCGGCGTTCTCCCCTCTATCTCATCCAGCTCCGTATGACACACCCCGCACGTCCTCACCTTCAGCAAAACCTCCCCACTTTCCGGCTCAGGGACAGGCATCTCGACAATGCTTAAGGGTTCATGGTTCTCAGACAGGTTAGTAATGCGCTCAATAACATGTGCTTTCATCTCACTAACGTAGCCGTTTTTTCCCTTGTTTTAATCTCAAGATTGATAGTCAGAAAGGATTTGCCTTATTTCATTTTCTAAAGACAGAATTTTTTCATTCGCCGTATTCCAAACCACTTCAATATCAACGCCAAAATAATCGTGAATCAACTTGTCCCTCATTCCTGTTATTGACCGCCATGGTATGGCCTCATAATTATCTCTTACTTCTATTGGCACTTTTTTCGATGCTTCGCCAATTATTTCCAGTGCTCTGATAACAGCATACTGTGTTTTCTTATCTTTTCGGAATGATTCATAATCAACACCATCAAGAAACTCTTTTATAGAAATGATAGCATCTAAAACATCCTGAAGATAATCGAGGAATGTCGGTTGTTTTTTCATAAAACAGGCTTTGCTTCAG
>JAKSDB010000289.1 GCA_022360415.1 Chlorobiales bacterium | reverse complement strand
TGCGGTAAAGCAGAGTATCCCGGTTTATGTCCTGAATTCGCTCCACCCGGAATCAAAGGGGACGGTTATCACCAATGATCCGGCAATGCTTGAAGGTATGAGCTATGGTGGTCTTGTCAAGTCGATAGCGGTAAAGAAGGGACAGTGTATCATCAACTTCCGTTCGAACAGGATGCTCGGCAGGCACGGGTTCATGGCGGAGATTTTCGGGGTGTTTGCCAGAGCAGGGGTTTCGGTTGAGATGATTTCTACGAGTGAGGTTTCCGTATCCCTGACTGTAAGCGAGTCCGCTCCGCTTGAAGAGCTTATAGCTGAATTGAGGAAAATGGGCGATGTTGAAATCGAACCTGATGTTGCGACGATCAGTGTCGTCGGCGACAACCTCAGAACGTCAAAAGGTGTGGCCGGAAGGATTTTCAGCGCAATGAAGGAGGTGAACATCAGGATGATATCCCAGGGAGCTTCCGAAATCAACGTTGGCCTGGTTGTAGAGGGAGACGACGTAGAGAAAGCGGTTCAGAGCCTCCACCGGGAGTTTTTTTCAGGCAACGAATCAAGCGGTATATTTGAAACACCGGCCATAAAGAAATAATCGGCGGTCTTCAGTCAGCAAGAAGAGCGCAGTAGAATGGGGCTTCCCGGTTTGCGTCCGAACCCGGTGGGAAACCATGAGAGCTATCCTGGAACTATAATAAAGGGAAATGGATTACAAGAAGGCAGGAGTTGACATAAACGCGGGGGAGGAGTTTGTCCGGTTGATCAAGCCGCAGGTTCGCAGCACCTTTACCAGCGGGGTGATGACCGACATCGGGGCGTTCGGCGGTTTTTTTCAGCCGGATTTCTCGGCCTTTGCCAATCCTGTTCTGGTAAGCAGCATAGACGGAGTAGGAACAAAGCTCAAGGTTGCGGCAGAGACGGGCCGGTATGATACCATTGGGGCATGCCTGGTCAATCATTGTGTGAACGACATTCTGGTATGCGGGGCGAGACCGCTGTTTTTTCTCGACTATTATGCCTGCGGAAAACTCATGCCTTCGATGGCTGCAGATGTTGTGAAGGGAATGGTTGCGGCGTGCAGGGAGAACTCCTGCGCTCTCATCGGGGGTGAAACCGCCGAAATGCCGGGAGTTTATGCCCCGGATGATTTTGATCTTGCCGGTACCATTGTCGGGATAGTCGATCGTGAGAAGATTGTTAACGGCAAGTCGATAGCGGAAGGAGATGTGCTGATCGGCCTTTCTTCAACCGGTTTGCATACAAACGGCTACTCTCTTGCGAGAAAGGTTCTGGATGGCAGGCTTCAAGAGACACGCGAGGGGCTTGAAGGGACGATCGGCGAGGAGCTTCTGAACATTCATCGCTCCTATCTGCCGGTTGTCGGGCCGCTTCTCTGCTCAGAGGAGCTTCACGGCTTGTCCCATGTTACAGGAGGAGGGCTGATGGGCAATACCATGAGGATTGTGCCGGAGGGGCTTGCCCTCGATGTGGATTGGAGTGCATGGCAGGAACCGGTAATTTTCGATATTATTCGGAAGGAGGGCAAGGTTCCTGAAGAGGATATGCGCAGAACATTCAATCTCGGGATTGGTCTGGTAATGGTGGTTTCAAAAAAAGGAGTTGACCGCGTAGTGGAAGATTTGAAATCGAAAGGTGAAAATGCTTACATTATGGGTCACGTGACTGTTTCGTGACGCTGTTGCTGTTTTTTTCAGGGGTCGCGTTCCCGGCACGGCTGTTTCAGACCGGTTAACCATAGAGTAACAACACCTTTAAAAAACTTTTGACGCAGGTTATACGTAACTGGACCTGATTTTATTATGCTTACTTTGTTCGTGATTCTGATAGTGAGCTATCTCATTGGCTCGATACCTACCAGTATCATTGCCGGAAAGCTGCTTAAAGGTATCGATATTCGTGATTACGGCAGCGGCAACGCCGGAGGAACCAACGCTTTCCGGGTTCTGGGCTGGAAAACCGGACTGGCGGTAACCATACTGGATATCGTTAAAGGATGTATCGCTGCAATATCGGTTGTCGTGTTCTTCGAGGCCAACCCTGTTTTCGGGCCGCTTCCGGAGATCAACTCGATAGCTTTACGGCTGATTGCGGGCCTGAGCGCCGTATTCGGGCATGTCTTCACGGTGTTTGCGGGATTCAAAGGCGGCAAGGGAGTGAGCACGGCTGCCGGCATGATGTTCGGTATCGCACCGGTAACGACTCTTATCGTACTGGGGGTTTTTCTCCTTGTTGTTTTTGTATCAAGGTATGTTTCCGTCGCTTCCATGTTTGCGGCGATAGCATTTCCCATGATTATCGCGATAAGAAAGTACCTGTTTGATCTCGGCAGTTTCAAAAATTACTATTTCGACCTGTTCAACACCAGTGTCTATATTCGTGACAGCCTCGATTATCACCTTCTGATTTTCGGGCTGATTGTCGCACTGGCGATCGTTTACACCCACAGGGCGAATATCAGACGTCTTCTTTCGGGAAATGAAAACCGGGTAAACTTCCACGGACATTCCTGATGCCGAGTGTATCGGGGGACGCAGATGAAGGTAGCTGTTTTAGGTGCAGGAAGCTGGGGAACGACGCTTGCCGTGCTGCTTGCGGAAAAGGGTTTCCAGATCGGTCTGTGGTCACACCGCGAGGAGTCTGCCTCCGAGCTTGAACGTTCCCGTCAAAACTCCCGATACCTCCCGGGCTTTCGGTTCCCCGATAATCTTCGTGTTTCAAGCAGCATTTCTCGGGTTGTCGAAGGCTCGGGAATGATCGTGACGGCAGTGCCTTCACAGGCCTTGCGCGAAACGGTTTCCCTGCTCGGAGAGACTTCTCTTGACAATCAAATCATTGTCAACGTCGCCAAAGGTATCGAGCTCGATACCGGCAAGCGGTTGTCCGAGGTGATTCATGAGGAGCTTCCCGATGTTTCCCCTCAAAGGATAGCGGTTCTCTACGGGCCGAGCCACGCGGAAGAAGTATCGCAAAAGCAGCCAACCACCGTTGTCGCCGCATCATCCTCTCCTGAAACCGCCAGAAAGGTCCAGGAAGTATTTCATACCAGCTCGTTCAGGGTGTATGTCAACACCGATATCGTCGGTGTGGAAGTGGCGGGTTCCGTAAAGAATATCATTGCAATTGCGGCGGGCATATCCGACGGCCTTGGATACGGTGACAACGCGAAAGCCGCAATCATTACGAGAGGACTTGCCGAGATGTCGCGTCTTGCAGTCAGCCTTGGAGGAGACCCGATGACCGTATCCGGTCTTTCGGGCATAGGTGACCTTGTGGTGACCTGCCTGAGCCGTCACAGTCGGAACCGCTATCTCGGAGAACAAATCGGCAAGGGGATGTGTTTGAGCGAGGTGGTCGGCCAGATGAAAATGGTGGCCGAAGGTGTTCCGACAACAAAGGCCGTTGCAGTATTGAGCAGGAGAAAAGGCGTGGATATGCCGATTACCGCAGCTGTCCATGATATGCTCTTCGAGGACAAACCAGCAGAACAGGCTATACTGGATTTGATGACCAGGGAGCCGAAGAAAGAACTGGAAGAGTAGTGCCTACTGATATTTTTTCGGGTACTCGTACCACACCAGCTTGCCGGAATCCATCATGGTCTGCTGCCATGAATCGCCTTTCAGGTCGATCCTTGCAACCCCGCAGGTGACGATATTTTCAAGGTGCTCGCCGGAGATGAAATTTGCAAAGGAGGTAATCGTCGGGTTGTGTCCGAAGAGCAG
>JAKSDB010000311.1 GCA_022360415.1 Chlorobiales bacterium | reverse complement strand
TTTTCTGCCTTATTTTTAATCACATGAAACGGCAGGCTGCATGCAGAGTGTAAGCTCGTTTTCACTGGCACGCAGTGTGCAGCCGGCTCCGACAGGGACGGTCAGCAGATCATCGATATGTCCGTAGGAAAGTCCTGCAACAACGGGTACATGCGGTGCGGTTTTATCGGTATAGTAGTGTATGATGTCAAGAAGAGGGTGTCCCAGGTCAAAATCCATGATTTCTTTGCTGAACTGTCCGAAAAGAAGACCGGCGCATCTACTCAAAAGGCCGGCATTATAAAAATGCGAAAGGAGTCTGTCGATGCGGTATGGTTCTTCGTTAATGTCTTCAAAGAGCGGCAGGGAGCCTTTCATCGAGGGCAGGTAAGGTGTACCGACAAGACAGGAGAGGACGGTAAGGTTTCCTGCAAGCAGCTTTCCCGAGGCGTCCCCCTTCCTGTAGATGCGGACCGGGTGGTCAGGATGGTTGACGATCTGGTGGACTGAAGATGTCGATTCAAGTAGTTTCCAGAAATTTTCTTCGGTATAGGGGCTTGGATTATGCAGTTCGGTTGCAAGCATCGGTCCCGAGAAAGTTATCAAACCTGTTTTTGCGTAAAGTGCTATCGAGAGAGCGGTAATATCCGAATACCCGGCAAGGATTTTAGGGTTGGCGGCGATCAGGTCGTAGTCGAGATGCTCGAGCAGTCTTGTTGCGCCTGAACCGCCCCTGAGGCAGAAGATCGCCTTGACCGATCTGTCGGTAAACATCTCATGGAGGTCGTGAAGTTTGCGCCGGTCGAGCTCCTGACGGATTTCTCCCTTGCAGTTGAAATGATCGGCCGGCTTGACGCGGTACCCGAGTTTTTCGAGATAAGCAACAGCCTGACCGATTTTTTCATGATCGGGCGAAGGCGAGGATGGTGAAATGAGCCCAATGGTGTCGCCTTTACAGAGGGCTCTGGGTGTTACAGTATTCATGGGCGGAAGCAAAAAACATCAGTGGCGCGTTTTTTGTGCGTACCACTGATGTTTGGACTGATCGAGTTTTTCTTTCCTGTACTTTACGTTAGGAAATATCCTCCGTGAGCAGAATAGCTTTGTTGTCGCTGATTTCGAAAAAACCGTCGGCTATCGTAAATGTCTTTTCGCCTTTATCGGGAAGTTCGAGCTTTACCTTGCCTCCTTTAAGCGCTGCAACAAGCGGGGCGTGGTTTTTCAGAACCTGGAACAATCCATCCCTCCCGGGAGCCAGAATGCTGGTCACTTCCCCTGCAAAAAACTGTTTTTGAGGGGTAACGATCTCTATTGCAAAGGCTTTATCGGAACCGGCCATGATTATCTCGGATTGTTAATTACAGGGTTTTGGCTTTCTCGATAGCCTCTTCGATAGTTCCTACAAGGTAGAAAGCATTTTCAGGCAGATCATCGTGACGACCTTCGATGATTTCATTGAAGCCCTTGATGGTGTCTTCGAGCTTGACATATTTTCCTTCAAGTCCGGTGAATGCTTCGGCAACGAAGAACGGCTGAGAAAGGAATTTCTGAATTTTTCTTGCACGGGCCACGGTCAGCTTGTCCTCGTCGCTCAGCTCGTCCATACCGAGAATCGCGATGATGTCCTGAAGATCCTTGTAACGCTGCAAGAGTGCTTTAACTGCCTGTGCGGTGTTGTAGTGCTCCTCGCCGACAATATTCGGGTCGAGGATTCTCGATGTCGAATCAAGAGGATCGACAGCCGGGTAGATGCCCAATTCAGAGATCGATCGGGAAAGAACCGTCGTTGCATCGAGGTGAGTAAACGCGGTTGCAGGAGCCGGATCGGTAAGGTCGTCAGCCGGGACATAGATAGCCTGCACCGAGGTGACTGAGCCATTTTTGGTGGATACAATCCTGTCCTGCAGCTCGCCCATTTCCGTACCGAGGGTCGGCTGGTACCCCACAGCACTCGGCATACGGCCGAGAAGAGCCGATACCTCGGAGCCTGCCTGGGTAAATCGGAAAATGTTGTCGATAAAGAGCAGAACGTCACGGTTCTCTTCGTCACGGAAATACTCGGCGATACTGAGGCCGGTCAGCGCCACGCGTGCGCGGGCACCGGGAGGCTCGTTCATCTGACCGAACACGAGAGCGGTTTTGTCGATAACACCCGACTCTTTCATCTCTTCCCAGAGGTCGTTTCCTTCCCTGGTACGTTCTCCAACACCGGCAAACACGCTGTATCCGGACTGCTGTTTGGCGATGTTGTTGATCAGCTCCATGATAAGAACGGTCTTACCGACGCCGGCACCACCGAACAGGCCGGTTTTGCCGCCTCGTGAATATGGTTCAAGAAGGTCGATAACTTTGATGCCGGTCTCGAACATTTCGGATTTGGTCGACAGCTCCTCGAACTTCGGTGTCGGTCTGTGGATCGAATAGGTTTTTTCACTTTTGACTTCTCCGAGACCGTCGATCGGGTCGCCAACAACGTTAAGCATTCTTCCGAGGACGCTTTCGCCGACAGGAGCCTGGATAGGTTTTCCGGTATTCACAACAACAGCGCCTCTGACAAGGCCGTCGGTGCCTTCCATGGATACAGTTCTCACACGCTCTTCCCCGAGATGCTGCTGGGTTTCAAGAACAAGTTTTGCTCCGTCAGGCCGGTTGACGATCAGCGCGTCCAGTATTGCCGGCAGGTTTCCTTCCGGGAAATCGACATCAACGACAGGGCCAATGATTTGAGAAATCTTACCTTCTTGCATATTCACAGTGTTGATAGGATTGCATTTTCAGACAAAGCTTTTTCAGGTTAGAGCCACCTGCGGGATTTGAACCCACGACCTACTGTTTACGAAACAGTTGCTCTACCAGCTGAGCTAAGGTGGCACCCCAAAAATATGGGTTTGAATATAGCTTATTTATT
>JAKSDB010000227.1 GCA_022360415.1 Chlorobiales bacterium | reverse complement strand
CTCCACCTCGTCGGCTATTCCATGGGGGGACGACTGGCGCTTTATCTCGCGCTGCATTACCCCGAAACGTTCCGCAGCACGGTGATTGTCTCTTCATCTGCGGGACTGAGAACACCTGAAGAAAGAGTTTTACGGCGGAAATCCGACGACAGGCTCGCTGAAAGCCTCATCGAGGACTTCAGCGGCTTCCTCGACAGATGGTATGGGTTGCCGCTTTTCGAGCAACTCAAACAACACCCTCTTTTCCCCGAAATACTTGAACGGCGCAGAAAAAACAACCCGGAAGCTCTTGCGGGCGCTCTCCGGCAGCTCGGTACAGGCCGACAGCCCTCTCTATGGGAAAAACTTGCTGAAAACAGACTTCCAACCGCTTTCTTTACGGGCGAAAAAGATACAAAATACGTTGAGATTGGCCGTCAAATGGTTAATTTATGCCCTTGTTCGGAACTGATTATCTTTCCCGGCTGCGGCCACACGCTGCACATTGAAAACAGGCACCTGTTTCTTGAACGTTTGCAGCTCTTTTTACAAAAACAAGAACACTGAAAGCCATGAGCACCCTAAACTGGATACAATCCGGTGAATTCACCGATATTCTTTACCATAAAGCCGAAGGCATCGCGAAGATTACGATCAACCGCCCTGAAAGACGCAACGCCTTTCGCCCGCAGACAGTTGTCGAAATGATCCAGGCACTCGATGACGCGCGCAACGACGAAAAAATCGGCGTTATCATTCTTACCGGAGAAGGCCCGCTGGCATTCTGCTCGGGCGGGGACCAGAAAATCAGGGGAGACGCCGGTTACGCGGACGAAAAGGGAGTCAACAGGTTGAACGTTCTCGACTTCCAGCGCGACATCCGCACCTGCCCGAAACCGGTCATCGCCATGGTTGCGGGTTATGCGATCGGCGGCGGCCACGTCCTGCACATGATCTGTGACCTGACCATTGCAGCCGACAACGCCATCTTTGGCCAGACCGGCCCGAAAGTCGGATCATTTGATGGGGGCTGGGGCGCAAGTTACATGGCCCGTATCGTCGGCCAGAAAAAAGCGCGCGAACTCTGGTTTCTCTGTCGCCAGTATAACGCAGAGCAAGCTCTCGACATGGGCCTTGTCAACACCGTTGTTCCTCTTGACAGACTCGAGGAAGAAACCGTTCAGTGGTGCCGTGAAATCCTGCAACACTCACCGCTTGCGATAAGGTGCCTCAAATCCGCACTGAACGCCGACTGCGACGGACAGGCAGGCCTCCAGGAGCTTTCCGGCAACGCTACTCTGCTCTACTACATGTGTGAAGAGGCACAGGAAGGCAAAAACGCATTTGTCGAGAAACGTAAACCGGATTTCGGAAAATTCCCGAAGAGACCTTGAAGCCCTGCTCTGCTTCCATATACCGTTACTCCATCCCTTTTGTCAGGCCGGTACCCGTAAGGGGCTCCCGCCTCGGCACAAGGGATGGCCTTGTTATAGGCCTCCTGACACCGGACGGCCTCCACAGCGGTTTTGGCGAAATAGCACCGCTGCCCGGACTTCACCCCGAAACCCTCACTGACGCTTTCGAACAGTGCCGTTCATTGATACCCGAGCTCGATCTTTCCTTCGGTGATTTATCGTTTCATGACGCCGGCAGAGATCTGCCTGAAAGCCTTTTTCCTTCGGTCCGCACCGGTTTTGAAATGGCGCTTTTGAACCTGCAATCGGTTGCAGGTGAAACCTTTCCAACATTTCCCGGCGCACCGGAGCCTGCAAAAAAGCTGCCGCTTAACGCTCTGCTTTTCGGCACTACGAAATCCGTTCTTGCCATGGCGAATGATTATTTCCGTCAGGGGTACAAAACATTCAAGCTGAAGGTACAGGCTGCCGACCCTGACCTCGCCGTCGAACAGGTACTCTCATTGCGATCGGCTTTCGGCAATGACATCTCACTTCGCCTCGACAGCAACCGCTCTTTCCCGCTGGAAGATGCCTGTACCTTTTTCAAACGGCTTCCCGCGAACAGCATCGAGTATATCGAAGAACCAGTCGCCGATCCCCGCCTTATTCCTGAATTCTTCAGCCGCATCGGTATCCACTCGGCGCTCGACGAGTCGCTCTGGCTGAACCCGGGTATATGGCACGACATACCGCATGATTGCCTTGGCGGGATCGTCCTCAAGCCGTCAA
Organism: Chlorobiales bacterium; assembly: GCA_022360415.1. Lineage (GTDB taxonomy): Bacteria > Bacteroidota > Chlorobiia > Chlorobiales > Chlorobiaceae > Prosthecochloris. Next base: position 779 of record JAKSDB010000227.1, on the reverse strand, counting down.
GGCTCGGAAGCTTCTCGAACACGCTCAGGCTCGCCCTGGAAGCCGAAGCGGAAAACATCCCGGCAGTTATCAGTGCGGCATACGAAACCGGAATAAGCCTCGGCTTTTATACCCGGCTTGCTTCCCTCTTCTCTGAAAAACCGACAGCTTGCGGCCTCGATACCTTCCGGCAGCTCAGCCGGGACATTCTTTCCGTCCCGATCCACGTTGAAAACGGATGCGTTTTTCCGGAGAACACATACCGCGAAAGCCTGAAACCGGACCTGTCAATGCTCAAACAGGTTGAAACATGGACATTGTAGCAAGAGCAGCAAAGCAGTACGGGAACTATCCGGCACTTATCACTGAAAAGGAGACGCTCTCGTTCATCGACCTCGAAGCAGCGATTTCGCGGGTTGCATCGGTACTGAAGCGCTACGGCATTCGGAAAAGCGATGTCGTAGCGATCTGCATGCCCAACAGTCCGGAACTGGTTCTCTTGCTGCTCGCGTTGCTCAGAACAGGATCTATTGCCGCGCCGCTGAACCACCGCTTCCCCGCCCCCGGATTGCAAGAACTGTTGGATCCTCTGAAACCGGTTGCCCTTGTCGGTCCTGAGAACCTGACAGAAAACCTTTCCGTTTCACTGAAACTCGATCCCGAAACAGTTATCGACGAAAGCTCTTCAGCGAAAGAGCGTTCAAAACAGTTCAACAGTTCAACAATTCAACAATTCAACACTCCTATAACGATCATCCATACATCGTCGAGTTCGGGGACTCCCAAAGCCGCGCTGCACT
>JAKSDB010000206.1 GCA_022360415.1 Chlorobiales bacterium | reverse complement strand
TTCACGCCCTTGGGGGTTCGAGTCCCTCATCCTCCGCATTAATTTTCAGGAGAGGTGGCCGAGTGGCTGAAGGCAACGGTTTGCTAAACCGTCATAGTTCTAACAAGGGCTATCGAGGGTTCGAATCCCTCTCTCTCCGCATAAAACACAATACCCTGGTTCAGCCGGGGTATTGTGTTTTACACTGAGGGGTTCGACCCTCTTCTCGGGTTCTCATCCATCCCAAATAACAAAAGCAACCCTCCGAAAGGAGGATTGCTTTTGTCAGCGGAGAGGGAGGGATTGACTCGCTTCGCTCGCCCTGCGGGCAACCCCGATGAACGGGGTTGTCTTCCCTCCCATGAGGTATTGCCAACTCAACAGCTTTCTGAAAACACGTTGCTTGTACAACATCGATTGCTTTCTGCGGAGAGGGAGGGATTCGAACCCTCGAAGGCTGTTAACCTTACCCGCTTTCCAGGCGAGCGCACTAGACCACTATGCGACCTCTCCAACCCAGTGTAAAGGGCAGGTAATGTACAATGTATTTTGCTTTTTTAAAAGCACATGGCGTTCACGAAGTAATTATTTCCTCCATGAAACGCCCTTTAGATTGTCTTTGAGGGATCACTTTAGTAAATTGGCAAAACTTAAAGGCTTCTCTATTAATTTGTTGCGCGACCTGATTATTTCGTTGAGCATTCCTCGAAATCCTCATGTACTCTCGTGTACATTGCGGTTTCTGCATCCCGCTCGCCTCGAACTCAAGTCGCTCACGATAATTTATAGAAACCCTTTTGAAAAGACTTAAATTCAAAACTACAGTTTACGGTATGACAAAAATTCTCTACGAAGCGCTTACGTTTGATGATGTTCTGCTTGTACCTGCTTATTCTGAAGTTCTTCCCAAGGAAACAAGCGTAAAAACCCGCCTCACAAAAAATATTCAACTGAATATTCCTCTTGTCAGCGCGGCAATGGATACTGTTACGGAATCGGAGCTGGCGATTGCCATCGCCCGGTCCGGCGGTTTGGGCTTTATCCACAAGAACCTCACAATCAAGCAGCAGGCCCGCGAGGTCGAACGGGTTAAACGTTATGAAAGCGGCATCATCCGTAACCCGATAACGCTGTATGAGAATGCTGCCGTACAGGATGCCCTTGACCTGATGCAGAAGCATTCCATTTCAGGGATCCCGATTATTGAAAAACCGGTAACTCCTGATGATGCATCATTGAAACTCAAAGGCATAATCACGAACCGTGACCTGCGGTTCAAACCTTCGCCCGAGCAGAAGATATCAAGCATCATGACAAGCAAGGACCTGGTTACGGCTGAAGAAGACATAAACCTCGAGGATGCTGAAGAGATACTTCTTTCAAACAAAATCGAAAAATTGCTGATCACCGACAGCAATGGAAACCTCAAAGGCTTGATAACCTTCAAGGATATTCAGAAAAGGAAACTTTTCCCCTATGCCTGCAAGGACGAGCATGGCAGGCTTCGGGCCGGCGCTGCCGTAGGCATTCGCTCCGACACGATCGACCGCGTCTCGGCGCTCGTCAGTGCAGGTGTCGATGTTGTGGCTGTCGATACGGCACACGGTCACAGCAAGGCTGTCGGCGATATGGTTCAATCGATCAAGCAGCATTTCCCCGATCTTCAGGTTATCGCGGGCAACGTTGCCACGGCGGGAGCCGTCAGGGACCTTGTGGCAGCAGGCGCTGATGCCGTAAAGGTCGGCATCGGGCCGGGAAGCATTTGCACAACCAGGGTGGTTGCCGGTGTCGGCATGCCTCAGCTCACTGCAATCATAAACTGTGCTGAGGAAGCAGCGAAGACCGGAACGCCGATAATCGCCGACGGCGGAATCAAGTACAGCGGTGATATCGCAAAAGCTGTTGCGGCAGGGGCAGATTCCGTCATGATCGGAAGCATTTTTGCGGGAACCGATGAAAGCCCCGGCGAAACAATCCTTTACGAAGGCAGGCGTTTCAAGGCATACAGGGGAATGGGATCACTCGGCGCGATGTCCGAACCGGAAGGCAGCAGCGATCGTTATTTTCAGGACACCTCAAATGAAAACAAGAAGTATGTTCCTGAAGGCATCGAGGGCCGGATACCGGCAAAAGGAACGCTCGAGGAGGTCATTTACCAGCTTATCGGCGGACTGAAATCGTCGATGGGCTACTGCGGCGTCAGATCGACGGATGAAATGAAAAACAACACCAGCTTTGTACGGATCACCCAGGCCGGCCTGAGGGAAAGCCACCCGCATGACGTGATGATTACCAAGGAAGCCCCGAATTATTCGGTGACGTAAATCACAAATTTCCAATACGTAAAAAAGCGGCCGTTACAGGGCCGTTTTTTTTGATTACGATTACCGCTTTGCTGAGTACGATCACGAATCTGAAAAACTATTGAAGACGGGCGGGCACACAGGCCCGCCCCTACAGTTCAACAGTCCTCCCCTATTCCTCGTCATGCATTCCTTCCAGACGATCTTCGAGGTCGGCATAGATATCCTGCAGCTCATCTATGGTATCCTGGTCCGCTTTCCACATCCCCCTGCCATGCGCTTCGAGCATACGTCCGACAATGTTTTTTATGGCTTGCGGGTTGACCTCGGCGAGCCGTTCACGCATCTCGGGATCGAGCGCGTAGGTTTCCGCTGTCTTTTTATAGACCCAGTCATCGACACTTTTCGTCACGGCATCCCATCCCAGCATATAGGTCACCCTGTTGCTGATCTCGGAAGCGCCGCTGTGGCCGTGCTTCAGCATACCTTCAAACCATTTCGGGTTCAAAAGCTTTGAACGGTACTCTATTCTGAGCGATTTGTCGGCGTCGTCGACCTTGATGTCGGAAGTAAAGGATTCGACATAGTTCAGTTTTACGTCGCCCGTGCGACTGTTGCGTTTGCGAGCGGCAAGCTGCAGGGAACCGGACGATGAAAAGTAGTGGTCGATGTCCGAGATACCGAACTCTGTCGAATCAACCTGGTGTACGACACGGTCGACGGTTTTAAACAAACCTTTAAGAATATCGGTCTGCTTTTCACCCTTCCGGCTTCCTCCATAGGCGCTGCTGTTGCGGCGGAGAAACAGCTCGTCGAGATCGTCGTCGCTCTCCCAGGCGGAATCCTCAACCATGTCGTCAACATAGGTGCCGTAGGAACCGGGGGCCTGGGTAAACTGCCTCGATGTAGCGCTTTCGAAGTCAGCGCCTTCTGCCAGAGCTTCATCGACATGTTTTTTAATGTAGTTCATCTCATGCGGTTCATCGGCCTTCGCTGCTTCCTGTACAAGCCTGTCGAGCTGGTCCATGAGGTTTCCGAAAGCGTCCCTGAAAATAGGGCTCAACTGCATAAGCACGTCGATCCTCGGACGTCCGAGTTTTTCGAGCGAAACAAGCTGGTAATGGCTGATTTTTCCCTGCGCGTCATACGCGGGCTCGGCCCCTGCAAGCCTTATTACAACAGCAACCGCTTCACCTTTTGTTTTGATAGTATCGAGCCCCCACAATACCTGTGCGATTGTTTCAGGATATTGACCGTCGTTTTCTTCGATATGCTTGTTCACAAGCATATCGGCGATCTTCGTTCCCCGCTTGAAAGCAAGCTCGGAAGGAATTCTCCAGGGATCTATCGAATGAATGTTGCGTCCTGAAGGCAGAACGTTTACACCGTCCCTGACCAGATCACCGCCCGGCCCGGAAGGGATATACTTTCCATCCAGCACCCTTACAAGAGCATCCATCTCTCCATGATTGTCCCCGAGGGCAAAAAGCAGCTGAGCCCCTTCCTGTGTCAGGCTGTCGACCATTTCCATGTGATCCGCGGGGAGGCTCTTCCCGCCGCTTATGTTTTTGAAAACATCCGCAGGGCTCATCCGGTCAAAAAGCACCTGCTGTATAAAATCCCTGCACGACTGATCGACTTTCTCACGCAGGGTGATAGCGTTGCTTTCCCCGTTCCTCGAGCGCTTCGCAAGTTCTTCATAGTTTTCGTATTCCCCGTTTGTTCCGGAATACTCCATAAACATGCCGGGCAGGCTTTTTCCGTTCTTCCCCCTGTTTTTCAGCGTTTCCGTGATGGTAACAAGCTGCGATTCGGCAGGGGCCGGCTCACCAAATACATGGAGTGAACTGGAAATCAGCCGGTTCTCGAGCTCGAGTA
>JAKSDB010000222.1 GCA_022360415.1 Chlorobiales bacterium | reverse complement strand
GGCGGCCGTTACTTCCCTGCTTTCCCTGCAGAGGATTTCGAATTCACCTTTCTCCGGCTCTCCCGGAGTGAATTCAATCCTGTCCAGCTCATCGAGAAGGTGAACCGCTTTCTTGATCATATCCTCACAGACTCCCTTTTCCCTCAGTATACGTTTCAGTTCACTTCTCGCGCGGCTCCCGGGGTCAATCCCGGTGTGCTCTTCCATTGTCTTTAGAATCTGCTCCCGGATCTCCTGCAATGAGCCGGCAGGCTTCAGGTTACGTTTGCGGTTTGAGCGTTTTTTCAGAAAAAAATAGAGTAGCGCGACAAAGAACGCGAAAAAAAGTGCGAAAAACAGCCGGTAAGGCATGTTTTCCGGTTGTTTGTCCCGGATGATTTTCGATGATGGCGCTTCAGGCGTGGTTTCTGCTTTTTCCACGACAGGTTTCCCTTTTTCAGGGAGCACCGTCAGGGTGAGTTTGTTTGACAGAACCGTAACGTATGATTTTTTTTCAGGGTCAAAGGCTGTAAACGATATCGGTGAAAAGATGAATGTGCCCGGTTTTTCGGCTTTCAGGGCAATCGTTTTTCTCAGCACCCCCGCAGAGCTGTCAACAACCGGCAGGGTTGCCGTTTCAATGGGGGAAAACCCGTCGGGCAAGGAGAGCGGCATTTCCGGAAGAGTCTGCACATTTCCCTTGCCGCTTATGGAGGTGGCAAGCTGTAGTGTTTCTCCTTGCGGGACGGTGTCCCTGTCAGCAGAGGCATAGGCTGTGAATGTTCCCACAGCTCCGCCGAAACCAGCGGGCTTTGGCTCAGGCAGCGGTGAGGCTTCTACAGTTACCCTGGGCGCTGCAAGTGAGAGCGAATCATCCTGTTTCCAGGAGGCGGCTATGGAAAGATTTGTCGGCGTGATGCACAATACCCGGTAACCGGTAACACTGAGTCTGCCGGATTGAAGAGGAACCAGAGTCATCCGTTTGATAACCGCGCTTCTGTATACGATATCGCCAACAGGTTCCGGTTTGCTTGTCATCAGTTTCTGCGGGGCCGTTTCTTCAGCCCACATCCCCTCGTGAGCAGGCTGGCCGGTGTCCAGGATTTGTGGAGCTATACCTTTGAAAAAAAGGGTATAGGTCAGCTCAAATGCCTCTCCGACAAACGGCTTGCTGTTGCTGATATGTGCGGTGAGAAACAGCTCCGTTTCCTTGCGGTCAAACTGCCCGGCTGCCGAGCCCGAAACGGTTTGAGCGATGCAGAGCAGCAGCAGTAGCATGGCAAATCCGTATGCCAGTTGTTTCACGGCATCAGGTTATTTTTTCAGTTCGACAGATCGTTCTGTGGCTGCTTTAACGGTATCGATCATCGCCTGACGGACATTGTGAGCATTCATCCGGTTCAACCCGGCTTCGGTTGTGCCGCCCGGCGTGGTTACTTCTTTTATAAGGTCCTCGGGTTTTTTTTCGCTCTCAAGTACCAGCTTTGCCGCGCCGTGCATGGTTTGCGTAGCGAGCGTGAGGGCATCCTTGTCGGAAAGGCCGCACGCTTTCCCCCCTTCGGCAAATGCGGCGATAATATGAAACATGTAGGCAGGGCCGCTCCCCGAGAGAGCGGTCGCGGCGTCCATATGTTTTTCATCCAGTACCAGCACCCTGCCGATTGCGCTGAAGATTCTGCCTGCCTGTACCAGGTCTTCGGCAGATGCGTTTTTCCCTCCGCTGATCACCGTCATGCCTTCTCCCACAAACGCAGGCGTGTTCGGCATCACACGGATGACGTGTGCGCTCTCGTGTGAATGCGCGCGTATGAACTCCGAAGTTATGCCTGCGGCGACGCTGATAAGGAGCTGACCGGCGCGGAGATCGTTGCGGAGATCATCAAGGACCTCTTCTATTTGATAGGGCTTTACCGCGAGGATGATGATATCGGCTGATTGAGCCAGTTCGCTCACGGAGTTTTTGTGTGAAATGCCGAACTCGGAAGCAAGTGCTTCGGATGCGGCCGGATTTTTATCGTATCCTGAAAGTTCGTTGTTGTTGTCGCGTGCAAGCCCTGCAATAAGGGCTCTGGCGATTCTGCCCGTTCCGATAAAGCCGATTGAAGTTTTCTTCATGCTACTGTTTGGTTTATGTAAAGCGCAGTTTGAAAACAAGGAACGCCGGCATGAGCAGAAGGGTTATGCCGTTTTTACGTTTCATGCCTTTGCAAGTGAAGATACAAATGGAGTGGGGATTTACCCACCACCGGCAGCACGGTTTTTCAGGATGTATTATTTCATAAAAAGGGTGCTACATTGTATGATTTCAACAAATCCTGTTTTCCCATCCGGCCAGAAAGGGGGCTTATGAACAGAGTGATTCGTCATTTTCTCGTCATAGCGTTAACTGCGTCGGTAATTGCTCTTGTTCTGCCTGCTTCGTTTCTCTGGGTCAAGCCGTTCATTCCTTTTCTGCTCGGACTCATCATGTTCGGGATGGGCACGACCATTCAGCTTGATGACTTCAGGGATGTCTGGGAAAAAAGACGTGTTGTTTTTCTTGCCGCACTGGTCCAGTTTACCCTCATGCCGGGGCTTGGTCTGGCGATCAGCAGCCTGCTCTCGCTCCCCGAGGAGGTGATGATCGGTATGGTGCTTGTCGGGAGCTGCCCGGGAGGAACCGCGTCCAATGTCATCGTCTACCTCGCACGGGGGAATGTTGCCCTTTCTGTGACCATGACCATGTTTTCAACCATGCTTGCCCCCCTGCTCACGCCAGGAATTGTTTTCCTCCTGTTGAGCAGGTCGGTTGACCTTTCCTTTGCTTCGCTGTTTCTTTCGGTTTTTCAGATTGTTGCCGTCCCGCTTGTTGCGGGGCTGCTGGTCAGGCATTTTTTCAGCAGTCTTGTGGTACGTTACAGCGATTTTCTGCCCGGTCTGTCGGTTTTGTCGATTACATTGATCATCGCGTGCGTGATGGCGCTCAACGCTGACAAGGTCTTGGCCCTGCCGGTTGCGGTAGCAGCAGCAGTTGCATTGCACAATCTTCTTGGGCTTGCCGCAGGCTATGGTGCTGCCCGGCTGCTGTCATGCGGCCGTGTCGATTGCCGGACGGTCGCGGTAGAGATCGGTATGCAGAATTCAGGGCTCGGCGTAGCTCTCGCCCATCAGTTCTTTCAGCCGCTCAGCGCTTTGCCGGGCGCGCTGTTCAGCCTCTGGCACAACCTTTCGGGTATTGTGCTGGCAAAGTACTGGGGAAGCAGAGGAACTTGCGAAAGAAAATAAAAAAGCGGGCAGTCCTGAAAACATGCCCGCTTTATATGACGGCATTGATGAACGCAGATCAGAGAATCTGCTTGACCATCCAGGCAACGGCATCGCCTACCTGTTTGTCGGTAAGATCCGGATCGCCGCCTCTTGCGGGCATCAAGCCTTCTTCTTTATAGCCGTCGATCGATTTTTTGACCAGCGTGGCCATTCCCTGCCCGAGACGGGCTGTCCAGTCTGCCTTTACACCTGTTTTCGGTGCTTTCATGATGCCGGTTGCGTGGCATCCTTTGCAGCTTGCATTATAGACCGGTTCGCCGCTTGCAAGGTCGTATTTGGCCAGGTCTGCCGCGGTAACTTCCGCATGTGCTTCCAGGCTGCATGAGAATGCAAGAACCGCACAGAAAGTAAGAACTGAAATAATCCGTCCCATGTATTTCTCCTTCACTGCGTTGGGGTTGTTAATAAAAAACAGTAAAAAAACAGGGCGCTTTTTTCAGCGCCCGCTTGCATAACGTTGGAAAGCTCGGTGTCCGTTTACTTGGCAACGCTTTCGTTTACCATGTAGGCAACAGCATCGGCTACTTCCTCATCGGTAAGAGCGTCATTGCCGCCTTTAGCAGGCATGTTGCCCACATCGTTGTAACCGTCGATTGATTTCTGGATCAGGGTTTCCATACCCTGCTCGATACGCGCAGTCCAACCTGCAACATCGCCGGTTTTCGGTGAATTGAGCGAGCCTTCGTCGTGACAGCTTGCACAGTCTGCCATATAAATTTCTTTGCCCTTTGCGAGATCATAACCGCTTACAAGTTCGCTTGCGGCTCCGCCTTCGGCCGGAGCTTCAGCAGCAGGTTCCTGGGCACCGCCGCATCCGATGAAGAAAAGGCTGCAAAGAGCAGCTACCGGTAGGATTTTTTTCATGTTGTTCTCCTTCGTTCGTAAAGATGTGAGTAGTGTTGATATGTTTTTGACAACAACGAATGGAAAATACAAAAGTTCATGATAAAAACACCCAACCCTTTGCTGAAAAAGTTGCATGAAAACAAATATCGGAAGTTTTTTTCCTGTGCAGGCATGCATATCAGGCACAATAGCGTGTAGTCAATCCGTATACACCTGTTTTTTCAGGTCATGGCGTGAGAGCGCGTAAAGGTGAGTGTAGAAGAGATTGAAGAGCAGAACAGCTGTTTTTGCGCCGGGTGCGAGAAGACCTCGCAAAAGCGAGTTTCTCACCGTAAATATTTTCGAGGTCAGCCGCGAGTAGCTGTCTATAAAGTCAGGCAGGGAGATATGTTTCGGTTTGTAGAGCATTTTCTGGCCGAATGTGTAACGATACGCGGAAATGTCGTCCGGGTCAAAGAGCAAACGATCTTCTTCTCTGAGGCGTTCGAATATCCTTGTTCCGGGATTGGGCCTCAGGATGTTGATGCCGGGAACGTCAAGCTTTGTCAGCCGTATGAAGTCCAGTATTGCCGCCGGTGTTGAGAGCGTATCGCCGTCCAGTCCGTATATGAAGCTTCCATAAAGACTGATGCCGGCCTTGCGGATGTTGATGATTGCTTCGGCAAGCTCTGTGGAGCGGCTCTGCGTTTTGTTGTGTTTATTCCTGCTGGCAGGTTCGATGCTTTCAATCCCGACAAGCAGCGCCTTGCATCCCGATTGTGCGAAAGTTTCAAGCAGCCCGGGCTGCGTGCCGAGTGCTGTCGTTGCCTGTCCGAACCAGCTGATGTTCAATGGGACAAGTCGGCTGAAGAGCTCTTGAGCGTAGTCTTCGTTTATATTGATGGAATCATCGACAAAAAAGAATATCCGCCTGTCATGTTCGCTGAAACGGCGTACTTCGTCGACGACATCGTCGATGTTTCGTCTTCGGTGCCGGTTGCCGTTGAGAACATGGATGTTACAGAAGTCGCAGCTATAGGGGCAGCCCCGGCCGGTCTGAATGACGTTTGTCGTGAAGTACCGTTTTCTGTCAAGCAGACGAGCCCTGACAGGGCGGTTCAGTGAAAGATCGGGGAAATCTTCCGAAAAGTAGTCGGCTTTCGTGGAGCCGTTTTTGAGGTCTTCGAGGACGGTTTTCCATATATCGTCGGCTTCACCTCGAACAAGAATATCGGCATGTTTGCCGGAGGCTTCGGGAAACAACGTAACATGAGCGCCGCCGAGCGCAACCTTGTAGCCTTTTGATCGCAGGCTGTCGGCAAGCTTGAACGCCTGCGTTGCCTGGCCGGTCTGAACGCTTATTCCGACGAGGTCCCATGCAACATCAAGCGGTAGTTCCTCGAAGCGAAGGTCGCAGATGGTTTGCTCGACACCTTCAACTTCAACAGACGCCAGGATCATCAGAGCAAGAGGAGGAACGGCAAACTGTGTTTTTTTTATCAGATTGCGAACGGTTTTGTTGAACCACTCCGCTGCCCCGTTTTTCGACTGTTCTTCGAAGAGCGATCTGGCTCCGTCTACTCCGCTGTCCGAAGCAAGGAACACCAGCAGCACTTTTTTACAGCCAACCATACCTTTTTACCAGTCTTTGTTTGATCCGTGCTGCTTCGTCCGGGAAGAACTGCGATACCTGTTGCGTAACACGCTTTGTTCTTCCATTGCTGTCTGTTCGAGAATGTTTGAAACGATATCGTTTTCCGCTCCGGACCGCCCGGCATTCGAAACGCTGCTCCTGCCGGAAAACGGCGGGGAAGAAAGCTCATCCAGAAGGCGGGAGATGATTTCATGATTGATCTTGCTTTCATCGTCATCAGGATTGATCAGAAGGGCCATGCGGTACTCTGTCAGAGCGGCTTTCAGAAGCCTGTTCTTCTGTCGGCGGTTGTCACTGTTCATGGCAAGGCGTGCAAGCGCGTTTCCAGCGTTGAAACGGGCTTCTGCTCTGAATCTTTCAGAAACCGCGGGTTTGGCGGCAAATTCTCTGAAATGAACGGCAGCTTCCGCATACCGGTTCGTGTGGAACAACGTATTGCCGAGGTTGAAGGCTGCAACAAGGCTGTTGGGGCTGTCCGGCTCTGTTTCTGTAATGTTCCGATAATTTTCGGCAGCTTCTGCCAGTTTTCCGGCTTCAAACAACCGGTTGGCTGTTTTTACTGCCGTATAATCAGCCCTTGCATCTGAAAAAAGAAAATGCGCCAGGGCAATACCGGTGATAACCATTCTTAACACTTCAGGGCATCTCTATTTAGGGCACCTCTCTTTATTCCGCGCTTCAATTGCATCGTTGAGCCCGACCTGTCGGGGATCGAAATCCTCATGTCCCGATTCTGTAAAGACTCCGTTCGCTTCCGATTGGACATCATCTGTCCATCATTTCGGCAAACAGATTAAAGAGGTAGTGCGAATCATGCGGCCCGGGCGCGGCTTCGGGGTGGTACTGCACCGAAAAGCAGGGCAGTTCACGATGCCGGACACCTTCAACGGTATTGTCGTACAGGTTCAGATGAGTCAGCTCAAGCTCTTCAGGCAGAGACTCCATCTCCACGGCAAAGCCATGGTTCTGGGAAGTGATCTCGATTGACCGGGTCGAGAGATACTTGACAGGATGATTGCTGCCATGGTGTCCGAATTTCAGCTTGTAGGTTCTTGCACCGAAAGCCAGAGAGAGAAGCTGGTGGCCAAGGCATATGCCGAACACCGGCAATTGTCCGTCACGATTGTCCTGACGGACAAGGTCCCTGATGGTATCGATTGCATAGGTTACGGCGAACGGGTCTCCGGGGCCGTTTGAGAGGAACACCCCATCGGGTTTCAGCTTTCGGACCTCTTCTGCCGGGACTTTCGCATTGAGAACGGTGACTCTGCATCCGGCGTCATGCAGCATCTTCAGGATGTTGCGCTTGATCCCGTAGTCGAAGGCAACGACATGGTATTTTGCGTCCGGGCACTCAACCGTATAACTTCGGGAAGTGCTGACTTTTTTTACAAGATCGAGCCCGGCCATTTGAGGTACATTCATGGCTCTTTCCCGCAGGCTGTTTTCGTTATGGTCAACCGTGGAAATAAAGCCTCTCATCGCGCCTTTTTCCCGGATCTCCCGCACGAGTTTTCTTGTGTCTATTCCGGCAAGTCCCGTGACTTCTGATTCCCTGAGATAGTCGTCCAGGCTTGCGGTTGCCGCGAAATTGCTGTAGATCTCTGAAACTTCCCGAACAATAAGGGCGGACGCCCAGATTTTGCAGGATTCCCCGTCAGTGTCGTTAACCCCGTAATTGCCTATCAAAGGGTAGGTCATGACCACCATCTGGCCCGCGTAAGAAGGGTCGGTGATAATTTCCTGATATCCGGTATGCGATGTGTTGAAAACTACTTCTCCGCCGGCCTCGCCGACATGCCCGAAAGCTTTGCCCTTATAGACCGAGCCGTTTTCAAGAACCAGTGTTGCGCGTGTAAACTGCATAAATGACTGTTATTCCTTGCTCGCAAGCTTTTCGCCGGACTCCTGTTTTTCAGTCGTCGCAATGGCGGTGCGGTCAAACTTTATTTTCAGGTTGTCGGCAACCTGCACCAGAACGGTTTTTTTCTC
>JAKSDB010000071.1 GCA_022360415.1 Chlorobiales bacterium | reverse complement strand
GTCGATACAAGGCGCTACAACCGGACTTGTAACCTTGATCGCGGAATCGTTCCGGGTAAACGATCAGCCTGCAAACTCGGCATTGAAAGGCGATCTCGTAACCATACCCTGTACAGAAAAAGTCCGTAAAAACGATAAGGTCTATGTGCTGGAAAACATCCCGAAAGGTCGGGATTGATAGCTCGATGGAGAGGGAAACACTCAATGCATATGAGATGGAAACCTCTATTAATTGTCGTGAGTGGCTTGAGTACGAGGCGGACGGAGCGCAGAAACCGGAGTGTACATATGGTACATGAGGATTTCGAGCACCGCCCAACGAAATAATCAGGGCACGGAATAAAATAATAGAGGTTCCCTAAAAGTATTCTTTACCTGCAAATCATACAGGTCATGCAAAAAACACTTGTTCCTTTTTTATTCATTCTTTTACTGTTCACAACACTTTCAGGTTGCGGCAGCAATCCACAGGAACACCGTTCTGATCATATCTCGGTAGGCATTGACGGCGATTTCGATTACCTGAACCCGTTACTCATTCAGCTTTCACTCTCCAGGGAGGTCTGCACACTCATTTTTCCGTCTCTGACAAAACCTTCCCACGATCCCGAGAAAGGAACGATCGAGTTCAAGCCCAATGCCGCGGAAAGCTGGGAATTCAGCGAGAATGGAACAAAAGTTGTTTTTCATCTCAGGAAAAACGCGGTGTGGGAAGACGGCATACCTGTTACATCACACGACTTTAAATTCTCCTACCGACTCTACGCGCACCCTGAAATCGCCAGTACGCGCCAGGATTACCTCCATGACCTGTTGCTGCACGACGACGGCAGCATTGATTTCGAAAACAGCGTCACAACACCTGACGACTACACGCTTGTCCTGAAGTTCAACAAGCCTATGGCACCCTCGATCATACTCGATCATTTCAACGACCTTATGCCGGTCGCAAGGCATATTTTCGAGTCGATCCCTCCGGAAGAAATCCGTACCCGGGCAGCAGAAATCCCGGTTATCGGTGCAGGCCCTTTCAAGGTCAGGGAATGGAGCCGGCAACAGAAACTTGTTCTTGCGTCGAATGAGAAATCGACACTGCCCCATCCGGCGATGATACCAAAACTGAGTTTCATTATCGTACCCGAATATACAACCCGCCTTGCAATGCTGAAATCGGGACAGCTCGATGCCATGATCTCTGCAGGCGGCATCAACCCGAAAGACCTTGCCGAGCTGAAACGGGAAAACCCTGAAATTCTTGTCAAGCCCGTGAAAAACCGCTACTTCGACAGCATAGTATGGCTCACCATTGACGGAGAATCATACAGGAACAACAAAAAGATAAGACCGAACATTTTTTTCGGGGATAAAAGGGTTCGTCAGGCCATGACCTATGCCATAGATCGCCAGGCTATCATTGACGGGTTCATGGGACCGGAACACGCAACCATAATCAACAGCTCTCTCTCACCTGCATACGAGACGATTGCAAACCGGTCACTCCATGCCTATGCTTATGATCGCCAAAAAGCACAGTCACTGCTCAGGGAAGCCGGCTGGCAACCCGGCCCGGATGGAATCATGCAGAAAAAAGGAAAAAAGTTTTCTTTCGTCCTTGCTGCCCAGGCAGGCAATCCGCGCCGGAATTATGCCGGAACAATCATCCAGCAGAACCTCCGGGAAATCGGAATTGAATGCAAACTTAAAATCGATGAAAAACTTGTTTTCAACAAAAACCAGAACGAGTTCCGCTACGATGCAGCATTGTCAGGCCTTGCGGCTGAAACACTGCCCTTCCAGCTCATTATCTGGGGATCGGATTTCGAGAACCGTCCCTTTAACTCATCGGCTTTCCGGCACGCTGAGCTTGACAGGGTTATCGACAGGCTGAGCACCCCCCTGCCGGAGAAGGAAAGCCTTGCGCTATGGAACAAGTACCAGAAAATCCTTCATGATGAACAGCCAAGAACATTCCTCTACTACTACGACGAGCTTGAAGGATTCAACAGCAGGGTAAAAAACGTTCGGGTCAACCTTCTTTCAACCCTCTACAACGCCTACGAATGGGAGCGGAATTAGCTCCCGTTCCCACATTGGGGCATCCGCCCATTTTTGCTATATTCATGAACTTTTTTTGACAATGTTTTTCAACCTTCAAAACAAGAGGCATGCCTCGCTATACACCTGAACAGCTTGAAAAAAGAAACGCTTCCGTCTGGACAAAGGTACAGGGAATTCTTGCTCCCATACAGTTTGTTGTTTTCATCGCCGGCCTTGCCGTAACACTCATGTACAAGGCAGGGGCAGGCATCGACAACTTTACGTGGGTAACTGTTTTTGTCGTTCTGAAAACACTGATCTTCCTGCTGATCTTTGTCACCGGGGCATTTTTTGAAAAGGATGTTTTCGACGAATACGTTTTCGCACCGGAATTTTTCTGGGAAGACGTAGGAAGCACTGTAGCGATCGTCATTCATCTTTCCTACTTTGTGCTGTTTTATATAGGTATGGACGAAAACGTCCTTATCCGGACAGCTCTTCTCGCGTACCTGAGCTATCTTTTCAATGCCGCCCAATTCCTGCTCCGGCTGATCATTGAAAAGCAGCACGCAAGGAAAACGCAAAACGCAAACTGAAGGAAACGTATCCTGTCATGCAAGCCAAAGCAATTGTTTTTACCGGCATCCGCCAGATAGAGGTGAAAAATGTCACCCTGAAACCTGTCTCTTCTACCGACGTCCTCATTGAAACCTACTGGTCGTCGATCAGTACCGGAACCGAGAAAATGGCATTCGAGGGGCTTATACCCTCCCCTCCGTTTATTTTTCCGTTCATACCCGGCTATGAAACCGTAGGGAAAATCATAGAGGTCGGGGCGCATGTCAATGAGAACCTTTTAGGCAACTATGCCTACATTGCCGGC
>JAKSDB010000102.1 GCA_022360415.1 Chlorobiales bacterium | reverse complement strand
GAGTCTTCATCGTAAGAATGATAGAGACTACGTGCTTGTGAATCGACCTCTACACTGGATACTTCTTCCTGATCGTCGAGCGTGATGAGCATGGTTTTTCCGCTCAACTGGTTGTAAAGCTTCCTGCTCAAATCAAGGGTATCCCTGGCAGCAAAAAAAGCCTTTCCGCTGACCGTGATTGTCTCGATGCTCTTTTTTTCGTCCTGTTCCCTGAGCTGCAACGTGATGCTGTCTCCGCTGAGCTGCCGTTCACCTTGCCACGCAATTGCGTTGTTGTAGATAACTATCCTGTTTTCAGGATTGTTGATACGGGCATTTTCGGATGTTGTTATCAGGTTATTTTCAATCAGTTTTCCGTGAACATTGTCCTCCAGTTCGGCGATGCCTGTATCGGAGTAATAGAGTGCTTTGTCACAGTATACTTCGAGCTTCCGGTCGGTCATGAAAATGTCTCCCCGAAGTTCGACAATTCCGCTTTCAAGAAACTCTGTAGCCTTGTCGCAGGTGAGCAGCAGGTTTTCGTGAGCAAAGACGACATTGCCTGAAACGGAGCGAACGGGTTCCTTCTTGCCGGCCGGTGAGCGTTTTTCTCCTCCCTGCAGCCGGTCGGCCTGGCGTAAAATAATTTTCTTTTTTTCCGCGCGGGCAGTATTATGATTCAGCTCCACCATAGTACCACTTGCCTGAAACAGCAGCAGGGTGAGCAGTATGTACGCGAGTGTTTTACTTCCCTTCATTGTCTACAGGGATGGATTTACCTGAACGGAGTGTTTCAACAGGTTCTGAAAAAATGATGACTATGAATTGCTCAATTCAGGGCTGATTAACATGATTGAACAATGTAAAAAGGATTTGTCTCGTGAAAAAGATTCTTTTAGCTGCGGGCGGTCGGCATGGTTTGCTGAAGGTGCTTCCGCTCTGCAAGGTTTTGCGTGAACATAAAGGGTATGACGTTGTATTTGCCGCTGGTTCACCTTTGCCGAAGGGTGAGCGTAACGGCGAAGACCTGCCGGAGCTTTTCGGGATTTCCGGAGATATCGTTCCCGTTGAGACCACGGGCACTTCACCGGTTGGACAGACCGCTTCGGCGATGAACGCTTTTGAAAAACTGCTTCTTGATGAGCAACCGGATTTTGCCCTTGTTGGTGGGGATGATAACCTGTCCCTTTCCGCTGTACTGGCTGCGTCAAAGCTCAGTCTTCCGATTGCCTATATCGGTGCGGGAATGCGTGATTACAACCGGAACTCTCCTTCTGAAATCAACCGAAGGCTTATCGATGCGGCTTCAGATATCCTTTTTGTCAGCGAGCATAGCGGTGAGTACAATCTCATTAACGAAGGGTACGATGAAGAACGGATATTTTTCGTCGGGGAAATGGCGATCGACAGCCTTGCAGGCGTTATTGGCAGGGCTAACAGCTCGAATGTAACCGATGATCTCGGGATCGAAGCAAAGAACTATGTTCTGGTTCTGCTCGACGGTGCAGCCGCACTTGACGATCTGGAATCCCTGAAGAAAATAGAGCGTATTGTAAAAGCAGTTGCCGAAAATCGTCCGGTTATGATGCTGCTTGGTCCCGATGTTGAAACTATTCTGCAAGAGCATGAAATGGAGCCTGCTTTCACGGCTGTGCCGCGTGTTCAGGTCATGCCGTTTCCCGGATATGTCGAATTGCTGCGGCTCGTCAAGGATGCCTTGTTTGTCATGACCGACTCTTCAACCGCCCAGGCGGAGTCGACCGTCATGAAAGTCCCGTGCCTGACGATGCTCGACGACACCCCCAGTCCTGCAACTATCGAGATCGGCACCAACGTTCTTGTCGGGGACAGGGAGGAGGATATTCTGCAGGGTATAGAGGAAGCTTTCAAAGGAAAAACCGGTAGCATTGCAACAAAGATCCCTGAAAAGTGGGATGGAGCTGTAACGCAGCGTATTGTAGATGTGTTGGATAGGGTGCTTTGATCAAAGAGAATCCAGAAGCAGGAAGCCAGAATTCTTGAGTTGCGCCTTTGGTCCTTTTCTTTTCCACAAAACTGAATCGTCGTGAAACTGAAAGATATTGTTCCCTGGGGGCGGTCATTTGAGGAATACCGTGACATGTTCCTGCTGACAGGTGCTGATCTTCAGAAAACAATACTTGGATGCGGCGACGGCCCTGCCTCGTTCAACGCCGGGTTGACAAAATCCGGAGGAAAGGTTGTCTCGGCAGACCCCGTCTACCGGTTCACCACCGACGAGATCCGCTCTCGGGTACGCGACGTCTACCCCGAAATCATGTCGGAAGTTTCAAAAAATCCTGACGAGTATGTCTGGGATTCGATCCGCGATGTCCGCCATCTCGGTCAGGTCAGGACGGAGGCGATGGAGCTGTTTTTCGATGACTACGAGCAGGGGAAAAAAGCGGGCAGATATATCGATGCCTCGCTACCAGAGCTTCCTTTCGAAGACAAAATATTCCACCTCGCTCTCTGCTCACACTATCTCTTTCTCTACAGCGAGCATGTAAGCCTCGAACAGCACATTCTTTCCATGAAGGAACTCTGCCGTGTTGCGAATGAAGTGCGGGTTTACCCTCTTGTCACTCTCGACGGTAAACGTTCGGAATATATCAACCCGGTCGTTTCGGAACTGAGGAACGACGGTCTGGATGTCTCCTTTCAAAAGGTGAGGTATCGGTTTCAGAAAGGGGCAGATGAGATGGTTGTTGCGAAATAGCGAGTGATTTGTAAAATCGAAGTATTGCGTATTTTGAGAAAAGGTTGATCATTCAAAGAAAGGCCTTTGTAGCGTAGGGTGTAGTGATAATTTAGTATTGTAGTCGTTTTCCTTACGAAAACAGCGAATTGAAATAAGCATTCGCCATATCCTCCCTAAACTTATCGATCAATCGATCAGGAGGAGACAATGAAAACAAGCCGAGGCTTTGCAGACCAGAGCATAGGCAAGACGTACCGTTGTCTCCGCTATATGGCAGGAGCGGCTCTCATCGGGATGCTTTTGCTTACGGCATTTTCCGGTTTTGTTTAGGCTGCAAACTTGAGCCTTCTCTCAGCGATTATTATTTCACCGTCGAAGACGGGGGCTTGCCGCGGGCGCTTTTCCTGGTTTTTCTGGCCTTCCTTGGCGGGGTGCTTTACTCATACCGCGGCCTAGACGACAGGGACAACCTTATTCATAATGTTGCCGGTATTTTTGCTTTTGGCGTTGCGCTTTTTCCTATGCAGTGCATACTTGCCGACCACCCCCATTGCGTGCCCGGACTTCTCCCGATTCTGCATACGCCTTCGGCAGGACTTCTCTACCTTTCTGCAGAGGCTTCCGTGATTTACAGTAGCGGGCCGAAGCTTAAGGATGCTTTGAACCGTCTCCCCGAACCGGAAACATGGTTCAGGCGGTTGCGCAGGATCAAGACGCTTTCCCTGATTCTGAAGTCGGTCGGTATTATCACCTTTCTGTTTCACAACCAACTCAAAGCATATTTTCCTGAAATCAGTTGGGTATTCTGGATCGAGTATCTCGGATTTGCCGGTTTTGGAATCTATTGGGTTCGTCTGATGTGGTTTATCAACGATACCAACAGCGAAGGCCGTCAGAAGTTTCTCCCTCGCCCTGAGTCAGCAGAGGAAAAAACATCCGGCGTTCTGCGAGGAGCGGTTGAAAAAGCACCAGAAGCCGAGTCGAGGAGTGATATACCGTAAGATTTTCTGTAGGTCAGTATTCTATGCTGAAAGTTCCTTTGATTGCCGCTTGAACCACGACTAACAATTCCTCGCGGTTTACATCGGTGTGAATCTTTTGAAAAACGATCGACTACCTTTTGAGAGAAACGTATGCCTTGCTTTGAATGGCATGTATCTGCTGGACAGATTAGGTTATTTTGCCTGCCTTTTCATAGCTATTCATGCGCGGGATTGAATACAAGGTGGAAAGATATTCTCAAGCTTAGGAAGTGTATGGCTGAAATGACTAATCGGTTACGATTAAAGAGTATATGTGTGGGGTTTTGTTTGAGTGTTGAGTAGAAATGCGGTATATTTATCAAAGTGTTGAGAACGATTTTAACCTTTTAATACAGCGTGTATAAAATTCTTATTTGAGGATACCCATTAAAGGGCACAAAAGCTGTTGATTTTGCCCATTGAAAAAAATACGGAACCGGTCGAAGATTTGGACGATCTTGCTTTTTGCTGTGGAGAGGAGGAGTGAGTCATTGGTTGTCCACAAATTAGTGGTGGAAGGGCTAAAATGTGATGAGTGCCTTTGGTCTCCAGGAAGGATTATAATGTACTAGTGTTGCTGTGTTGTTTAATTGGTGAAAATGTTTGGGCTTATTATTGCTGCTGAATAACATCCCCTTTATCACCTATCACAACATTTGCCGTTTGTTGATTCAGACGTTAACTATCAAATGATTGGTTGAAGAGTGTGGAGAATTTTTTTACGTAGTGAAAAATGTTCACTAATAGAGGTTTGGAATACCTTGTGACAAATAAGTAGATACAATGATGCATAATAAGGGAGTTAACATTGCGATTGGGGAAATACGCAATCAGTGCTTTGTGATAATGCCTTTCGACGGTTTATTCCAGTCGCAGTATGAGCTTGTTATAAAACCTTCGATTGAGGCGGCCGGTTTGGAATGTGTCAGAGGGGACATGATTTTCTCCAAACCAAAGGTCATGGATGATATTTGGAAATCAATCAGGGAAAGCCGAGCCGTACTCGCAGAACTGAGCGGAAAGAACACAAATGTTTTCTATGAACTCGGATTAGCTCACGCCCTTGGGAAACCTTCGTTAATTCTAACCCGAAATGAAAGCGATGTTCCATTCGATTTAAAATCATTGCGATATACCTATTACAACACCAATGATCCTCATTGGGGCCCAAACCTGGGTAGAGTTATCACTGAAATGTTGAAAAATATTATCGAAAAAGAAGATTTCGGCAGTTTTCTTGAGGATATAACAATCTCCAATGATTTGCAAGTACGAGAAAAAACAGCAAAGCCTATCAGGATTTTACATCCGCAGGAGGTAATTGACGTCTCTGGTGTTTGGAGTGGTACTTGGAAACACTATACAGAATCAGTGCAAGACTCTGTTTCGGCGACCAATGGGAAAGCCAATTTAGACCAAGAGATGTCCAAGATTTCTGGAACTATAGATATCACTACAAAGTATAAAGGGGATGAAACTATAATTAGCCAGAGGCTATCCGGATATGTCGAAGGTGAAAATGTTTTTTTACAAGGAGTTTCATATTCGTTCATCAAACGCGGAAAAGCTCCGACATATATACTCGATGAGTTCGAGCTTCTTTTAGTAGATGATCATACACTAAAGGGTAAAGTAAACCCATACAAAGAACATGGTGGCATGGATGTGATATTAAGAAAGGAATAAGTGTTGTTATTATTTGGCTACTCAAAGGTGGAAGATGATATTTTGTTTTGTTAAGGTGGGTTGCAGTAGTTTTTTATATAATGTTCCTTGTGCTTTTTTTAGATCTACGTTACCAAGAGCTATATATTTTTATATAAATTATCAAGGAATGCCTAATGCCTGTATCAGATTTGATTTTGAAATATCGGGGTTTTCGATCATCGATTAGTAGTGATGATTGGAAAGAGATATTTAATTCCGCAGAAAAAAGGATTTGGTTGCTTGGATATTCTATGAAAAAAGCGGTCGATAGGGAATATTCTGGAGGTGTTATCGAAGAAAAGCTTGCATCGGGTATTGATCTCCGTTTTGTTATTCTTGATCCGTATAGTAAAGATGATTATCAACTTGTGCAGATATCAAGAGCAATCGATTCTCCTAGCCTTAAAAATAGAATAGAAGAGGCTGTAGCTTGTGCAATGCGTATAGAAATAAATGCTAACAGAATAGCAAAAAAGAAATATAATAAACAAGTAAGCCGAATCTTTAGTATAGGTGTGACAGACGAGATTATTCATAACAGTATAGTTATTGTGGATGACCGTTTTATCGTCACATTTTACTCGACTGCATATGAAATGGGAAATAATGGTGTAACAATAGAGGTTAGCCCGGAGAATAATGAACAGAAGGATATATGCGATTTTTTTGAGGATGAGTTTTTAAGAATGTGGAAAGGATCACGGCCTCTATTCGATTCGAAAAAGCTTCCGATTCGTGTTGAAGAAAAAGCCTATGGTTTAAAAAGACAAATAGAAAAAATCAAGCATTGGTACCATAATGGTGGTGAATTACCCCCTCCCCGTATGATGATTATTTATCCGACATATCGTTGCGAACATTATTCAGATGGTCTTTGTCCAAATTGCATGTGTAGTGATATTTTGAATGGTGAAATGCAGGATATGCCAATTGAAAAATTTTCTGAACTTTGTGAGAAATCAAAGAAAATGGGTGTATCAAATGTTGAGATATCAGGAGGGGGAGATCCTCTTGATTACAAATATTTTAAGAAATTATTAGAAATTGTAAAGTCCGACTCGCACTCGTTGAAATTTGGTCTTCTTACCAATGTTGCAGGAATTTCTAAGGTTGATAATATTGATGAATTGCTAAATGCTTTCTTATATATCCGTCTATCATGGCCTGAAAAGTCAAATAATAGCTCAAAAAATGATTATCTTAAATTAATTAAAAAAATAGTTGATCGAAATACAGAATTGCAAAAAAAGAATGGAGGCTATCAAGGTACACGTATTGGAGTTAAGGTTCTTGCAACAAAAAAAAATGTTGGAAATTCATCTAAATCATTGGAAAATCTTGTTAAGTCTTTGATTGATATTGGTGTAAATCATATAAAAGTGAGGCCTATTAGGAGTAGTACAATGGGTGCGGATGATCGTGATCTGAGAAAAGCACAGGATGCGTTATTGCGTATAGAGTGTGATTATTATAAAACTAAAGGTAAGCTATCAAATGGCGATACTCTTGAAGTTGATTTGCGTGATCGCGAGGTAAAGTTGGAGTATAAATGTTGGCTTTCAAGTCTTATTGCCGTAGTTGAGCCTAATGGAGATATGCGAATGTGTTGGAATGATTATGAGAAAAATGATAAGCGTGTTATAGGTAATCTATTTGATAGTGATTTTGGTGAAGTGTGGGGCACGAAAGAACATAGAGGGATAGTAAAAGAGACAGAGGCAGAAAAAGTTTGTAACGTTGACAAAGGGTGTCACTGCAGAGTTGTTGGATATCAAGAATCGACAGAATATCATTTTTTTAATGAATCATTTGATCAGCATTCTGATGATCTTGATTCGATGTTTATTTGATTGTCTTTTTTGTGTCTGATAGATTGATTTTAATAGTGATCTTGTTTAGTAAAAAGAGCAGCATAATGATGGATAATGATTGTTCTGCCGTATATGGTCAGCTGGAGAAATATGTTGATTCTTCTGAGTCTTCTTCGGGTTATGTGAGAATGTTGTTATTCGATAAGGCGGCATATCTGGACAGGTTTATTGAAGATAGACCGTTTCCACCGTTCGAGGTTGAAATTCAGATGTCAAGCAATTGTGATCTGCAATGCAGGTGGTGTATCGGTGATGAACTTCAGGATGAGAAGCATGTGCTGCATTTGCCAAATAGTATAAAAGGTCCACTGGTCGACAAGATTGTTCGTTATATCATTGATGTCGATATCGATGGCTTGGGTATAGACACGGTTAAGTTTTCCGGTTTTATTGGTGAGCCCCTTCTTTATAAGAAAGAGACGCTCAAGGCAATGAGGCTACTCAGCGAGGCGGGAAAAAAAGTGGGGCTGTTTACGAATGGTGTATTGATGGATGATGACAGGACAAGGAGGGCTTTGTTAAATATTGATTATGTCCATGTCAGTCTTGATGCGGGACGTTCATCATTTTTCCGGTTAAAAGAATCGTCAAAAGAAAATGCCAACTATTCCGAGGAAAAGTTCGATAAGGTCATCAGTAATATTGCCAGATTGAATGAGTTGAGGATCAAGAAAAAAAACAGTCCATTGAGGATAAATATCGGGTACGTTATGGTTCCGGGAAATTATGACCATATATACGATACGGCTATGATTGTCAAAAATGCGGGTGCAGATAGTATTCGCTTTAAATGTGATATTGGTGGACGCTTTGCCCTTAGAGATGCAAGAATGCGAGATGTTGCTTATGCGCAAATCGGAAAGCTGATACAAGAGGTAAAAGATGATTCGTTTGATGTCCGGGTTGTTCACTCAAAGGAGGACGTGATCAATAATACGTATAAGAAATGGAATACCAGCTTGGATAAAGCCGGTTGTTTTTATCATAATTTTCTTGCCACAATAGGCTCTGACGGAAACCTCTACTTCTG
>JAKSDB010000163.1 GCA_022360415.1 Chlorobiales bacterium | reverse complement strand
TTTCTCCCCGTTGCGGTGTTATGAAGCGTACTGATTTTACCGCGGAAGCATCCTTTCTGTTTGTATCCGAAAGCAGTGATTGAAGCGCTTTCTTTTCTTCCCCAGGCAGAGAAAGCTGTGTATAAACCTCCTGCGGAATGGTGTCGGGAGTTTCCAGATAGTATTTTTCGAGAAACTTCGACAACAGGACTGCTGTTGGTTCTTCTTCCGTGTTCGAGAAGTACATTCTCTGTGATCCGAGCAGTTTGCCTTCACGAATTTTAAAGACGATTCCGCAGGCGTCGTCCTCTTTCCTCGCTATTCCGAAAACATCGCGGTCAACCGGGTCGGTCGTAACGACTTTCTGACGCTCAGCGTATTTTTTCAGCCCGTCGATCTGCATCTTCAGCTCCGCGGCCTGCTCGAATCTCAACTCCGCGGCGCATTGGTGCATCTCTTCGGTGAGCGAGCCAACCAGCTCCAGGGTTCTCCCTTTCAAAAGCCTGACAACTTCAGAGATCATATGGTCATATTCGGCTTCGGACTGAAATCCTTCACATGGCCCCTTGCATTTATGAATATGATAATCCAGACAGACCGTGAACCTTTTTCGTTGAATATTCTCTCGGGTCAGCTTGAGCTTGCAGCTTCTGATCTGGAAGATCGAGCTGACAAGATCGAGAACAGATCGAAGCTGGCGGGCTTCAGTATAGGGCCCGAAATAGGTTGAGCCGTCTTTTCTGACATGCCGGGTCAGAAAAAGCCGCGGAAAAGGTTCGTTTGTGATTACCAGGTAAGGGTAGGTTTTGTCATCCTTGAGATTGATGTTGTAGCGGGGTTTGAGCTTCTTGATAAGATTGTTCTCAAGGATAAGGGCTTCTACTTCCGATGAGGTGATGATGACCTCGACATCTGCGATATGATTGACGAGCAGTCTGGTTTTTCCGTACAACTGATTGCTGTTTCCGAAATACGACCGGACTCTTGCCCGAAGGCTTTTTGCTTTTCCGACATAGATCACCTTGCCCGAAGCGTTTTTAAACTGGTACACACCGGGAGCGGAAGGCAGGGCGGCAACTTTTTTTTCCAGCGATTTCTTTTGTGCCGTTTTTTTTGTTTTGTCAGCAGACCGGGTCATTTGCAATCATGATAACAAGCCGGGAAGTCAAAGACCAAGGTAAAAAAGAAATAAAAAAGGCACGGTAGAGAACCGCGCCTTTTTTGTTCTTTGTTCGTTTGCACATGCAATCAATCAGTGCATTGCAGCATCACCTGCTCCTTTCGGATATCTCAGGCTGTCGACCAGCTCCTGGATGTCTTCCGGAGGTGCCGGAGTTATTTTTGCGACAATAAAGCTGACGACAAAGTTGATAAGCATACCCACCGTGCCGATACCTTCAGGTGAGATACCGAGGAACCAGTTGTCGGCATTGTTCGCCGCCGGACTGATGAACTTGAAGTAGATAATGTAAGCGGCGGTGAAGCCGATACCGGTCAGCATGCCGGCGATAGCGCCTTCCTTGTTCATCTTCTTGTAGAAGATACCCATGATGATGA